>CAXFJI010000316.1:0-3650 GCA_964003275.1 uncultured Planctomycetaceae bacterium | reverse complement strand
AAGAACAGGCCTCGGATGAAACTGTTGGTGACGGTGAGCCGTTAGCCGAAGGTCAGTTGTCAGAAAGTGCCGGTGATTCTTTGGCTGCAGAAGAGCCTCCGGGAGAAAGTATGCTGTCTGGAAAGGATTCTCTGGAATCTCCTGGCAGTGATGGCGTTCTCCCCGCATTCACTGTTGAGCCGGATTCTCTTGCCATGATTAATGAATCACCTCCGATTGCCCTTGATGATCCATTGCTTGCGGTTCCACCAGAGATGCCTTCACTTACTGTTCCGTCGCCAGTGGAAGTTGCTGTGGCGAACCCAACAATCCCAATGCCAGCGCAAGAAATCGTTTCTCCTCAAGTGACGTCTCGGCCAGAACTGCCGGCGCTTGATTATTCTTCACTGGAAGATGCTGTTGAAAGTTCCTTGCTATCCATGGCTCAGGCCCGTGAGACACTTGATGGAGATGAAGCTGATCATCGCCGGGCGCTTGTCCTCTGGTACAAGGATCTTGCGAGGGTAGGTGAAGAGTTCGCAATGCTTGAGTCACAGGCTTCTGATTCAGGGCGTACCGTGAGTGAGATCCCAGATTCGATCACCACCTTATATGAAAGTCTGGGAGCGGCTGGACTATTGGATGCTAGTCTCAAGCGACTCTGTCGGAACTGGGTTGACTACTCAAAACGTCCTGACGAGGGAGTTCTTCTGATTGGAATGCTTGAGTCCTCTCGCGAAGTGGGTCCCTTTTGGAACTCAAGGCTTTCCCTCGAAATGTTCGATGGTTCGATGAGAGAAGTATTAGTGATTTCCCGCCATGAGCCTCGAGCAACAATCGGGGAACGAGTGGCGGTGGCTGGTATCGTTTTTTCAGAAAACTCAGTATGGGCTGCTGATTGCGGCCCCCTGCACACGTCAGTGGAATCAGAAGCACCAGATCCTGATGCCGATAAAAAGCCAACGGTTCAGTCTGAGGATCCTTTTGGGGAAAACCCATTTTAGATTGCTTGAGTGAGAGTCGTATTCCAGGTGTTGTGGACATTGTTAATGGATGCCGTGAAGGATCCTTCACGGCAGAGGAGATATTGAATGTTCACATACAACGGCATTTGGATACGCATGGTTCGATCAATGCCCTTATTCAGCAACGGCACGAAGCGGCTGCTTTAGAAGCTCGAGCAATTACCTCAGCACTTGCTGCTCATCAATTGGATTGGCCGCTCGCTGGTGTACCGATCAGCGTCAAAGAATGTTTCCCGGTTCAGGATCTGCAAACAACACTTGGCATTCCAGCGTTAAGAAGCAATTGGGACAGGTCGAATGCGCAGATTGTTCAGAGACTCCAGGAAGCAGGAGCTTTAATTGTCGGAAAAGGCAATGTTCCGCAGGCAATGTTCCTTCATGAAACGTTCAATCCTCTCTGGGGAAGAACCTTACATCCGGGTAACGCTCAACGAAGTCCAGGAGGGTCGAGTGGTGGTGATGCTGCACTTGTTGCTGCAGGGGTTGTTCCACTCGCTATTGGTACGGATTTGGCGGGAAGCATTCGGCAACCTGCGAATGCTTGCGGCATTGTTGGATTCGTACCGCGTGCAGAGATCTTCGGAGATTGTGGAAGTCATAATACGATGCCACATCTTCGTTTTGTTCAGGCCCGAACGGGTCTACTTGGTGGTCGAGTTGCTGACGTACGTTATGCATTTGACGCCATTCGGGGAAGACAACCTCCCGGCACAAGAAACGCTCCACGGCTTCGGGTTGGGTGGTTTGATACCTGTGGTCCTCTGGAGTCGGTGCCTGCCGTACGGCGTGCCGTACATGAAGCAGTTGCTGTGATCTCTGAGCAGGGTGCTTCTGTCACAAAGATATCCTCTGACCTTTGGGAGGAAGCTGCGTGGCTGCTACTTGCACTGCTTTCAGCTGATGGAAGTCGCGATATCAAGTCGTTATTTGAAGGTGGAAAACCGATTCCGGAGGTTCGTCATCTCTTGAGAATCTCAGGCATTCCCCGGTGTCTACGATATCCATTGGCATGGACCGCAGATTTATTTGGTCATCACATTGAGTCTATCGCCTTGCAGGCAACTGGTCCCCGGTCAGAGAGTGATCATGCGTTGTTGGGAGAGAAGCAGAAGGTGATTTGTCAGCAGTTCGCAACTCTTTCCAGTTCGTATGATGCCATTATCTGCCCTGTGTCCTCTCTTCCTGCAATGCTCCATGGGTTGGCAGGACGTCTTCTTGTAGCTGCTCTTCCGTGCCTTGCTGCAAATTTATGTGATCTTCCTGCTGGTGTGGTACCTGTTACAAAAGTTCGAGCGAATGAAGAAGAATGTCATCAAGACAAGCGTGATCCCGTCATTCGCCATGCCGCTTTAAATCAAGAGGGAAGCACAGGGCTTCCTATTGGCGTACAGATCGTTGGTCTCAAGAGAGACACATGTGAGGGAGAGGACTGTGTCCTTGACGTTATGAGATGTATCGAAGCTTCCGTGGCTGGCTGAAACGAGCGTCTTTGACGCTAAATTCTGTGGAAAGCATTAGCCAGCGCGTGCACGAACACTCTTGTCTGATTGTTTTTCAGGCATGCGAATTCGTAGCGTTGTTGCAGGAGGAGACCGTCGTTCCTGACAGAATCCTCGTGTACCTGAGGCTAAAAATTGTCGTAGGAGATCGACCGGCCCACTTTTGAATTCATTTTCCAAAGCAGCAAGCACTCCTTTCCATGTAAGTCCACGACGATAAACCGTGCGATAGGCAGACTTCAATTCAGCAATGGCATCACTACCATGGTGGCTGCTTCGTTTGAGGCCAACGATATTCAGGCCGACAACGCATCCAGACTGACCGTCAATGAGCATGAACGGAGGCACATCTTGCACGACTCTGGCGTGGCCCCCGACCATTGCTAAGCGGCCAATTCGGCAGAATTGATGAATGGCAACGGCCCCGGAGATGAAAGCTTGATCTTCAACGGTCACATGTCCACCAATGAGGGTACCATTGGCACAAATACAATTGTTCCCCATGATCACGTCGTGACCAAGATGGGCTGCACTCATGAGATAATTGTGGTCGCCAACTGTAGTGACTCCATCAGACTTAAGACCGCGATGGATGGTGACATGTTCACGGAAAACATTGTGATCACCGATGGTTACATTTCCAATCTTTTCAGGCTGAGCAACATGTTGAGGGTTACCTCCAATGACGGCGTGTTCCCCAAATTCATTGTGACATCCCGTTTTGACGCCAGTTTTGATCACTGCACCAGATTTGACAGTGCAATAATCTCCAATTTCAGCGCCGGCCTCAATCACTGCAAACGGATGAACCGTCACCCCTACACCCAAACGGGCATCAGGACTGACGGCAGACAACGGATGAATGCTCACAAAATGCCCTTCAATACTTCAGCCAAATTTCGTCAAAGCGGAAAAGCATTCAATGTCGAGAATGCGTTTATCACCGGTGGACTTATCGGCGTGTTTGTGGGTCCGATTCAATGCCAATTTTGAGGCATTTGATCAAGTTGCCCATCCTTCCCTGTCCCCCATTGGCTGGCATTTTGTCGGATGTTCGCTGAATACGCAGTTATCGGTAAACTACGGACATGCAAAATATTCAATTGCTCACCTGAAAAATTGACCAAAAACGAAGGAGGCTACGAAG
>CAXFJI010000315.1:0-3668 GCA_964003275.1 uncultured Planctomycetaceae bacterium | reverse complement strand
TGATGCGAACTGTTTTGGTTCTTCCGACTTGTATACCCCAAGTATCGATCGATTGGCACATGAGGGGGTTCGTTTTACACGTGCTTACGCACATGCCGTGTGTTGTCCATCTCGGGCGATGTTATTGACCGGTCGTTATCCACAGCGTTGTAACGTCAATATGTGGACGCAAGGAAATGCAAAAGGCCCCAAGGGGAGAAATCTTTTGCTTTCAGAGGTCACGCTTGCAGAGGCTTTGCAGGCGGTCGGGTACCAGACGGCCCTCTTCGGCAAATGGCACCTTGGTGCGGACAAAGATCATGGTCCGACGAGGCAGGGGTTTGACGAGTTTTTTGGACTTCGGGGAGGATTTATAGACAACTACAATCATTTTTATCTTCATGAAAACGGTTTTCATGATCTTTATGAAGGCGCACGAGAAGTTTTTGCTCAGGGGAAATATTTTCCTGATCTAATTACACGTCGGGCACTGAGTTTTATTGACGAAAACCATTCATCGCCTTTTTTTCTCCTGCTGGCATTCAATACGCCTCATTATCCAGAACAATCTGATGCCATATTTGATGATCGTTATAAGGATATGAAAATGCCTCGTCAGTCCTATGCAAAAATGATCTCCACGACAGACAATCGAATCGGCAAAGTATTAGAGAAGCTCGACGAATGTGGGATTGCAGACAATACGATTGTGATTTGCATGAGTGACAATGGTCATTCGGAAGAGGATTATCAGATCAAAGGGCGTCATCACCCCAGTGGTTTCCCTGAGGGAATGAATTATGGTGCGCATGGAGGGGGTGGAAACACCGGTAAGTGGATCGGATGCAAGGGCACATTTCTTGAAGGAGGTGTTCGTGTTCCAGCCGTCATGCGATTTCCATCAAAACTGCCTCATGGGGCTGTTCGGCACCAAACGGTTTCGGCAATGGATTGGTTTCCTACAGTTCTGGAACTCTGTGGAGTTCCAATGCAAGAGAATGATCTTGATGGTCACAGTCTTGTGCCACTCATGCAAAATGCCACGATCCCGTCACCGTACGAGAAGTTGCATTGGCAGTGGGGAAATCGCTGGGCAGTATTGAACGGAGAATGGAAACTGTTGGGGGAAAAAAATGTACCTACAAACCTTTTCTTCCTTGCTGAGGATCAACCAGAGCAAAACGACTATCTTTCAACTCAACCAGGGCGTGTTGAAGCAATGCTCGAGCAGCATCTGCAGTGGTTAGAGGACGTAACAAATCAACACGATCATCAGTGATCCATCATGGTTTGCATGGCGTCAGCAAATGCGTGACCCATTAATGCGAAAGTTTTTGCACATCCTAAATAATGATAGCCAGCATTTGATGCACCTCTCTGGAGTAAGGCCCGCTCTTCAGGAGAGATGAGTTTTTCTTCGTACTCTTGAAGGTATGCTTGCTGTTGTTTCTTGGTCATTGTTCCGTCTTTATTGGCTTCTCTAGGGTTCTCTGTTCGGAGAAGGTAGGCCATTTGTTTGACCTTCTCGCGTTTCGACTGAATGGCAGCCAACGGTACATCCCAAAAGGGTGCTGTTTCTACAGCCAGAACATTTCCTTGAAATTTAGGCACTGCTGCAGGGGCGGCCATTGCTTTGCGGAATTGAAGGTTATCAGGATTGGCGTCAAAACCATTCACCCCTAACACCCCAATAACAAAAGGCATCTTCGGTGCCTTGAGATCATTGCGAACGTCTTGAATAAACGTACTCAAAAGCTCACCGTAGAGTTGAAAGCGATTTTCAGAACTGTCTTTTGGAAGTACAGGGTAGACATTTCTGTTCACAAGATCATTAAACCCCTGGAACCACACAAAACCAGAAATCTCATAGCCATCCTGTTCAGAGAATGAGGGACATGCCTGTTTGGGGTTTTTGAGAATGTCTTTTACATGCTGGATCATGAGGCGATAGTAATGCCCAGATTTCTCTGCCGTATTTTTTCCTTTTTCGATATCTTGTTCTGTTCGTGGGTAGATTCCTGCACTTGGTGGTCGATAATCATAGAACAACGATTTGCCACCCCATGCTGTCTTGATAATCAGGATTGGGGCATCGAGTGCTTCTTCCATGGCGATCCCAAACATGTATTCAGGACCAATTTTCCCGCCGTCTTCTGATGGGTTTCTTCTCGAGCCATACCCGGTTGTCAGTTTGCCGTGGCCTTCTCCATTATTGTCACCGATGCCAGTGAAGTAGCTTATCCAGACACTTTTGCACACGTATGGAGAGCCATCTGGGTTTTTCATCTTTTGCAGTAGCCATGCTGTTTTGGGATCATCACCGATGTAGTCAAAGGTTTCAATCTTTGCGTGGCCTTCCATATTGGATTGCCCTGCGAGGATAAATACCTGTAGCGGTGCGGCACAAACTGGATCTGAAGACATACAAAAGAGGATTGTGCAGATAAGAGCACCTGCTTTACTTGATGAGGAGGGCATGAATTTTCTCCCTAATGTATGAGAAGTGTGAACGGCGCTACGGCAGGCACATGAATGTCTATCAAGGTATAAGGAATATCATCAAGTGAAGCGTGGGCTATTTCTGTGATACCCCTGTAGGAACGGTTGTCAGATAAATTTTTCATTCGCGGAAGTGAATGTGGAGTGTTGAGCGTGAAGCAAGTGAAAGTTGTATCAATTTACGAGTTCTTCAATAACCGGATTCGATAGGCTACCAACGTGTTCGATTTCGACAGTGACACGATCACCATCCCTCAGGAAAACCGGTGGGTTTCGTGCAAATCCTACTCCGTGAGGTGTTCCGGTAAGGATGACTGTACCTGGCTGAAGAACGGTACTTGCTGACAAAAACTCAATGAGTGCCGGAATGTCAAAAATCATGTCACCCGTATTCCAGTCCTGCATGATCTGGCCATTCAGCAGGGTTTTGATCGTGAGATTGTTTGGATTAGGAATTTCATCTCGAGTCACAATAGCTGGCCCGAGGGGGCAGAAGGTTGCAAAAGTCTTTCCGCGGCACCACTGCCCTCCCCCACTCTTCTGCCAATCTCGAGCAGATACATCATTTGCACATGTATATCCCAAGATGTAGTCATCCGCCTCATCTCGCGAGGCATTTCGACACCGCTTTCCAATCACAACAGCCAGTTCACATTCGAAGTCCACTTGATCACTCCGTAGTTTCCGTGGGAGTTCGATTGGATCTTCAGGGTTTTGCAGGGCCCCGCTGTTTTTGAGGAACAGGACAGGGTGTATTGGTGGTTTGGCTCCACTTTCGGCAGCATGCTTTTTGTAATTCAGCCCGATGCAAAGAATATCTCGCGGTTCAACAGGCGCAAGTAGCTTTTCAACCTGTATCGGTGTGCCGGTATCATAAAACTCTTTTGATCCAAAGGGATTGCCAGCCAGCAACGTCGTGGCACCATCATGATGTAATACCCCAAGGTGTTCGTGACCCGCAGTTCGAAAACGAATAATCTTCATATTGTTTTTATGTGGAGGGCGTCCGTGTCACGTGTGACTGTGGCCGGTCGTATGCTCTTTACGTGTAGAGCGATCTAGTGATCATACGTTGTGGTGAGAATGGTCTGCAATTGTAAGGTTGTTCCACGGTTACATTTAGTGGTGTTTCAAGTTGGGGCCGTTGTTTTGTGAGCGATAGACCATCTTCGTAGCAGTGTTTCTCTCAG
>CAXFJI010000314.1:0-3687 GCA_964003275.1 uncultured Planctomycetaceae bacterium | reverse complement strand
CCCGCCTGTCTTCGATTGCGGGACCCAACAAACCACATCCCACCAGCAGAGGCTATCCAACAGGGGGACGCTGTCGTACGCTCCGGGAAAGTTGGTGCCATCCTAGTCGCAGGAGGACAAGGATCAAGGCTGGGGTTCAACGGACCAAAGGGTTTATTCAAGATTGGCCCTGTCTCTCAGGCAAGCCTCTTCGAGATTCTCTGCGGAAAAATAATTGCTATCACCAATCGTTACGGCACATCACTGCCATTAGCAATTATGACGAGTTCTGCCACTGACGAAGACACCAAACAATACTTCCAAGAAAACCATTTTTTTGGCCTTCCATCGAACAAAGTTTTTTTCTTTTGCCAAAAGGACCTGCCGGCTCTTCACGAACGTGAAGGCACATTGCTTCTTAGCGATATGGGGCAATTGGCAATGGCTCCAGATGGACACGGTGGATTACTTGGAAGTCTCTCCGAGACAGACGGTCTTGATTGGTTTTCGAAACAAGGTGTTGAGCACATTGTCTCTTTTCAAGTGGACAATCCTCTCGCCATCCCTTTCGATAGTGAGTTCCTTGGTTATCATGTCCTAACTGAGTCTTGTTTCACTCCACAAGTCATCCAGAAGGTTCATCCCTCTGACCGTGTTGGAGTTGTTGTCGAGTCACAGGGTATCACGAGAGTGGTTGAATATAGTGACCTTCCAGAAGACATTGCCTCAATGCGTCTTCCAAATGGGCGTCTTGTTTTCCACGCAGGGAGCATCGCCGTGCATGCCTTCCAAAGAAAATTTCTTGAGCGAATGGCACAACAAGACAACACACTCCCGCTTCACATGGCCCACAAGTCTGTCCCTTTCATTGACTCCGAGGGGGCCCTCGTCAGTCCCAAGAAACCAAATGCCTATAAATTCGAGCGGTTTCTTTTTGATCTCATGCCACATGCAGGAACAGTAACTGCGGTTGAAATTGATGCAAAGCAAGGCTTCGCCCCACTCAAGAATACGGCCGGAGCATCAAGTGACACGGCAGAACATGTACGATTTGCCATGGTGTCTCATGCTCGTGAAATGCTAAGAAGTGCTGGCGTTCAAATAGCAGAGAACATTGATGTTGAGCTTGCTGCACATTCGATTATTGATGCAGACGACATCTCTCGTTTTATTCAATCCGGAAGCACAATTGTGACTCCAACTGTCATTGGCTCCTCTTAGACAAGGATTTAAGAAAGATAATGTTGCATGCAATCATTATGGCTGGTGGTTCGGGAACACGCTTTTGGCCGGCCAGCAGAACGGCTCTCCCAAAACAACTCCTATCACTTTCCGGGACATCAACCCTTCTGGAAAACACTGCACAGCGTCTCGATGGCCTTCTGCCTCATAGTCATGTCATGGTCGTCACATCAGCGAAACTTGTCGATGCAGTAAAACAACAATTGGACTATATACCAACAGATAATGTTGTTGGTGAACCCTGCAAAAGAGATACTGCTCCGTGTATCGGTTTAGCAGCATTGCTGGTCGATCGGAATGATTCAGATGCCACAATGGCTGTCATGCCCTCGGATCATGTCATTTCTCCTTCCCGTGATTTCTGTAAAGCAATCGAACTAGCCGCTAGCGTCGTTGATAAAAATCCAAAACGACTTGTAACCTTTGGGGTTTCTCCTACCTACCCGGCTGAAAGCTTTGGCTATATTGAAACTGGAGAACCATTAACATTTGACGACCTTCCTGATGCAGCCACATCCGTTTACCGCGTTAAGAGCTTTAAGGAAAAGCCTGCAGCAAGCGTAGCCCAAGAGTACCTTGAGTCCGGTGGCTACCTCTGGAATGCTGGTATCTTTGTGTGGAAAGCGCGAACAATCATAGACTTGCTTGCAGAACACCAGCCTGACTGTCTCGCTCGCCTTCGATCGATCGTTGCTGCCTGGGACACACCTCAGCGAGACGCTGTTTTTGCAGAAGAGTTTTCTGCCATCAAAGGTATTTCTATCGATTACGCCGTTCTGGAGAAAGCAAAAGATGTCAGCGTCATACAAGCTCCGTTTTCTTGGGACGATCTCGGTGGCTGGTCTGCAGTTGCTCGACAGCGTGGTGTAGACGCACATGGCAACACCGTCGTAGGAAAACATCTTGGAATCACGTCGATGAATTCTATCATTCAGTCCGACAGCCAGCATCTGGTCGTCACCATGGGGGTTAGTGATATGCTTATTGTGCATACGCCCGATGCGACGCTTATCGCCAACCGCACCCACGAAGAGGCCATTCGAAAGGTTGTTGAAGAGATCAAGGAGCGAGGATGGGACGAATACTTGTAATTATCGCAACATTGCTGGTTGCTCAATTCCAAGGAGTCGTGCCAGCTGATGAGAATAAACTCTTCAATACTACTTCTTGGCTGAAAAGCCTCCGTTCCTCGGCAGATTCACTTCGTTGGTCTGATGAAGCTATTCAACATGGCTGGCGACTCCAACGTCAACCTGGCACAGAGAACTATCGTGTTCTGGATCCCAAAGAAAACACCCTTTGCTCGGGTGATGCTGACGAATGCCATGAGGCTTTTGTGGATCTAATGAAGACAAACAAAAACGTACAGGTATCTGGCTCAACAGTCATTGTACTGCATGGACTTGGCAGAGGACGGCAATCAATGGAACCACTCGTCAATCATTTGAGAGACAGTCTTCGCTCTTCAATTCTTTCGTTCGGCTACGCGAGCACAAAAGCCCATATCTCGGAACACGGTCAAGCTTTAGCCAATGTTGTCTCTGGTCTGAGTGGCTCCACCCATATCAGCTTTGTTGGTCACAGTCTGGGGAATCTTGTTATTCGCAGTTGGTTGTCGCAAGCAAGTGATGAGAGTCTGGAAAAACTTTGTCGTGTTGTGATGCTTGGGCCTCCGAACCAGGGTTCGGACCTTGCAAAGAAAGCCTCAAAAATCTGGATACTCAAGACTTTCTCGCAAGGAGCAGCAAAGGACCTCTTAATTGACTGGGATAACGTGTCTGCATCACTTCCGGCACCACCGTGCTCCTTTGGTATCGTTGCTGGTGGGAAAAATGACAGCCATGGATTTAGTGCTCTTCTGGACGGTGATGATGATAGTGTTGTTCGAGTTGCCGAGACTCGTCTTTCAGGATCAACCGCAACCATGATTGTGCCGGTACGGCATAATGACATGATGCAAAGCCCAACGGTTCAAGATGCTGTCACTGCGTTTCTACTGACAGGCCAGTTTCCTGATCAAAAAAAAGAAGATAGGCATGGACCACAATGATGGCTCAGGCACAATTCCCCCCTGGACGATTAGCTGGTGTTGATTACGGCAGGCGTCGTATCGGCATTGCAGTCTGCGATGAACATAGAATTCTGGCGAGCCCTCTGGTCGTCCATGAGACCAATGGTGACAAGGAAGCCGATGGCCTTTTTTTTCAAACTCTCATCACTGCTGAATCTCTTGTCGGATTTGTCATTGGTTTACCAATCCACTCAGATGGCTCAGATAGTCGAATGTCGGCTGAGGTTGAGCGTTTTGCACATTGGCTTGGCGAAATGAGTGGACTTCCGTTTGTTTTTCAGGACGAACGATACTCTTCTCGTGAAGCAACGGGACTTTTAGCCGGATCAGGGCTTACGCGAGGGAAGAAAAAAAAGAGATTCGATGCAGTCGCAGCCCAGGTTATCCTTGACTCG
>CAXFJI010000313.1:0-3690 GCA_964003275.1 uncultured Planctomycetaceae bacterium | reverse complement strand
TGGGTCCCGCAATCGTATACAGGCTGGTGTTTCTGCAGTGGCTAAATCAAACGTGTTGTTGTCTGGTGCCAGTGGAGTAACGCACTGAGCATGTGGGTTATTTTGTTTTCCTAAAATGCGTTGTCGCATTTCAGCAAGCAGAGAGAAATCAATTTTTCTCAGTTGTGATATGAAACGATCTTTTTGTCTCTCATCAAGGACTGAAAAGTGACCCAGGATATGGCCCTGTCCTGTGTCTAGAAGGTGATCTGCGATCGTTTTTGGTAAACGATTAGGAAATAGGTTATGAGTCATCCTCGTACCCACAGCCAAAAGAGAAGGCAAAGCATTGGAAATCCAATAAAAATAATGCCATATGTGAAAACAGTTGTCCACAAATGTTCAGGCCAACGCGCCATGGTATGTGAATCACGAATCCGTCACGATGGACTGTGATGTTTCCTTTACAAGTAACTGGATTGGGATTTCAAATGGTTCGTCAGTAGGTTCATCAAGTCGGCATTCAATTCGAACGCCCCATGGCAGGACCTCCGTCGCTGAGACAATTGCCTCAACCTCATCGTAGTCTGTTTCTACTTCAACAGTAGGAATTGATGGGAATGGTGGACAGAAACCAATGTGCCCAGAAGCACTGCGGACGCCCGATGGAACGGATAAGAACAACTGCCCCCGAATGCACTCTAAGCCATCTGAGTCTGAGTATCGCTGCTGTCGTTGGAGTACGTGTTCATCCTGAGTGAGAGCAAAAAATGTTGGCTGAGAAAGATTTAGATTTTCAGGCAAGGTTGGTGTGTTAGTTATTTCAGATGACAGTTGTTGGCCAGAACTCCTTGTGGATGGTGAAATTTTGAACCAAGGCATCAGAAATGGCTGAGCGATCAACAACAGAGAAAACGCGAGAGAGAGGAGAGCTACTGCAGTTGTGCCAGGTTGGGCCATTGGTAGCGGAAGTGCTACCGCTACTGTTGCGATCAGAAAACCGAAACGAACAGTGAAATGATAGCGACCAGCAGTATGGTACTTTGCCAAATCGCCCACAGCCACGAGCAGCCCTCCTACGGAAGAGACAATGATGAGCAACATACTATTTGGCGATGCTGTGGCACTGCCGAACAGTCGGCTCATTAGCAGAATGCCACCACAGGCTATCGATAAATACCCAACGGCAGTCGCCGCGACTGTTAGAAGAAGTCGCTCAAGCGAAGAACCACCCAAAATGGAAGGATGGTCTAGACTGACATCAGAGGATGCATGCAACACGGCGATGCGGGGCAAGCCCAGGTTCATGAGGCTCCAACAGTAGTATTTGCGGCATTCGCCAGCTCTTTTGCTCGATGAGTCTTTTCCCAAGAAAAGTCATCCCGGCCAAAATGTCCTCCAGCAGCTGTCTGCCGAAACACTGGACTTTGCAAATCAAGCTCCTCGATAATGCCGCGTGGTGTCAGAGGAAAAAACTCCCGAATGAGGTCGCACAGTCTCTCGTCCGGCACTTTCCCAGTGCCTTCCGTGTCAACCCGAACACTCACCGGATCCGTGACGCCTATTGCGTACGCCAGTTGGACCTCACATCGATCAGCTAAACCTGCTGCAACAATATTCTTTGCAACATGGCGAGCCATGTAGGCAGCACTACGGTCAACTTTCGTTGGGTCTTTTCCAGAGAATGCTCCACCACCATGTCGCCCCCAACCTCCATAGGTGTCAACAATTATTTTTCGGCCAGTTAGACCACAGTCTCCGTGAGGCCCTCCTACTACGAAACGACCAGTTGGATTGATGTGATAGGTAATATCTGAGATATCGAGGTCATTCGGAAGTTCCTTTGTGACGACCTCATCGATAATAAACTCACGAATATCGTCATTGCTGACGTGAGGGGCATGTTGCGTCGAAACCACAACGGTATCAACTCGGAGAGGACGATTGCCTTCAAATTCAACAGTTACTTGGCTTTTCGAGTCTGGACGCAGCCAGTCAACTATGTTCTTTTTTCTCGCATTCGTGAGCCGATTAAGTATTCGATGAGATAAAGCGATTGGGATTGGCATAAGTTCAGGAGTGTCGTTGCAGGCATACCCGAACATGAGTCCCTGGTCACCGGCTCCAATATCTTTACCGGCTGCAGAGTCATCGTTGACTCCCATGGCAATATCGCTTGATTGCTTGTCAACTGAGACAAGTACAGCACATGTGTCTGCCGAGATTCCCATCTCGTCATCGGTGTAGCCCACATCACGAATTACATCTCGTACAACCTTTTGGTAATCGACAGTACCTTGGGAACTAATTTCACCAGCAATCACCGCAAGACCAGTTGTTACCATTGTTTCACAAGCTACCCGACTCAGTGGATCTTGTGCGAGATAGGCATCGAGTACTCCATCTGAAATTTGATCAGCAAGCTTATCTGGATGCCCCATACTGACTGATTCACTTGTAAACAAATATTTTCCTGATGCCACAGATGTACCTCGTGCCTGAAGATTAAGAGATGTGTGAAGGACAGACTTCCTTATTACGGGAGACAAAAAGAGATTATCAGAAAGGAGTCAAAAAACAGCAACAGGAAGAGTTGCTCCTAGGCAGTTCTTGATGCCGTCTTTTCTTTTTTCTCGTGTACATAGTCAAGAATTCGTGCTGCCGTAGAGGCCCGAGCCCCCCTGCGTGCAGACACAAGGGACACAGCCTGCCGGCTGCGAAAGTCCATGAATTCCCTATCCGTCATGCAACGATGCAGGAATGCTTCCAGTTCTGGTCCATCACGAACGACTTCTGCAGCATCATGCTCGAGAAGGGCCAGCACTTCCTCTTGAAAGTTCCATGTGTGGGGCCCGAAGGCGACCACACAGCCATAGGATGCAGGTTCAATCATATTTTGCCCACCGCGCTTGCCATCGAGGCTTCCCCCCACAAAGGCAATAGCAGCGGTCCCCCACCACCAGCCTAATTCGCCAGTACTATCAATCAGCAGGATCCGGGCAGTTGAGTCCGGCTTTTTCAGTTCAAGCTCACTCCGTAACTGCCAACGCATGCCCGAAGATTCAAGAAGTTTTGAAATGTCCGTTGAGCGTTCGACATGTCGTGGAGCAATCATAAGATAGAGTGATGGAAATGATTTTGACACTTGTTTGAATGCCTGTATTGCAAACTCTTCCTCGGGTGCCTGCGTGCTTCCAGCAAGAAATACAACGGCGTCATCCGGTATGGCGGCACTCGTTTGAAGACGAAGTACGTTTGGGTTTGTTTTATCACCGAGAGGCCCATCAAATTTCATTGACCCACTGTTTACAACGCTGGGAGCGCCTAGAGCAATAAACCGTTCTGCGTCAAGGGATGAACGAGCAAGTACAAGTGAAGTGCATCGCAGCATGGTGCGGACGATTGGAGTGATGAGGCGGTACCCTCGAAAGCTTTGTTCGCTCATTCTGGCATTGACGATGATGATGGGTATTCCGCGTGCTCTTGTCATAGACATGAGGTTTGGCCACAACTCCAATTCTCCGAGGATGAGAATATCCGGGCGTGCTTTTTGGAGCGTGCGACGGATAGACCATGTGAAATCGAAAGGACAAGGAAATACGCGATCAGGATCGAGCCGCTTGCATGCAACCTCAAGTCCAGTTGTTGTCGAACTCGAGAGAACACAATCAATATGGATGTTTCTAACATCGGCTTGCTGGGGGATTTCTT
>CAXFJI010000312.1:0-3724 GCA_964003275.1 uncultured Planctomycetaceae bacterium | reverse complement strand
CATCATTTGATCTCGGGAAACGCCATAGGTAACAGCATGCATAATGGGCCATTGTTTGGTTGTTGCATCCAGACGCCGTTGTGTCTCCTCCGGTGGAAGTTGGATCGCAGCAGCTCTGCCAATATCCATCATGAGTTTTTCACGTCCGGAAGAGCCGTCAATCCATATTCGGCTCCAAACAACTTCACCGGGCTTACTGACCCCTGCTAGGGTGCTTCCCCCAAGTCGAAAATACATTGGTGGTTGACGAAAACCGTGAGCGCCCTTCCATCCGCCTAAGAAATGAGCCGGGGGTGCTGCGCCTGAAATTTCGAATACCCAGACCCATTCATCTGTGGTGCCAGACTGGTCCCAATCCCCCCAGCGGATGTCATGAAGGGTATTTTCAACCGGCTCTCCGAGTGCCTCATGAATACGTTGTGTCAATAATCCATCGAGTCCAGCACATTCATCAACCTCATTGAAGTGAATGAGTGGTTTTCCTCTCCAGAGAATTCTTGATGAATGTTCAGCCGTTACAGGAGGCCTCTTACTGTTATTTAGCATTCCTTCAACAAGATCGCTTGCAGGCAGCAAATCCTTGAGGCCTTGTTGATACTGAATGCCGACGCAATCACAACCAAAGCGATCAGCAATTCGAAGGGTAGCGATATACATTTTGCATTGCATCAAGACCTGATCACGCGTGAGGGACTGTTGTTTATTTTGTCCAAAGTGAAAATGCATGCCCGCTCTTTCAAGCCAACGAAAGACGGCGCGAGCCTCTGACTGACTAATTTGCATGGTTTCATGATAGAGGGCACTCTGGCTGAGCCGTTCCTTGAATACTCCAGTTGCATGCAGGAGAACATCTGGAATGATCGCGTTGAACATCCCCATACAACCTTCATCGAAAACTCCCATCAACGCTTTTTTTTGAATCAGGTCAGAAGCGATTGCCTTTCCGAGTGATTGAAGCTTGGTGGGAATGTGGATGGCATCAGCACTTTGGACGTGACGTGTATCGTGATTGATTTTTTTTCGTTTGAGCCATGACTCGAGATGCTCACGAAAAAATTTGGAAGAGAAGTCATCAGCCCATACTGTTTGATATGGAACCCCAGCTTTGGTAAGTGACCCGTTGAGATTAAGCATGCCGACAAGTCCGGGCCACTGTCCTGACCAATTGGCAACCGTCAGAATAGGACCACGGTGAGTGGTTAGTCCAGGAAGTACGTGGTTGGAATACTGCCATACTGCTTCAGCAACAATCAGCGGTGCTGTAGGGTCAAGGCTATGGAAGACATCGATTCCTTCACGTGCACTTGCAATAAATCCGTGTTTCCGGGAACGAGAGGCTCGATGTGCCCGATCAAGCTGCCATCCTAATGTGGAAAAGGCATCTTTTAGCGAAGCTTCGAGAGCTTTCTGGGCAGGCCAACACACACGATTTGCTTTTTCACGAAGATCTCCACTAGCGATAAGAACGGCCTTTTTTTTCGTGGCTTTTTGCACCTAGCTCCCCCTATTCTTTTGACAATCGCGTACCGTGGCTCTGAGAACTATACTAACGCGATCTCAGACTAAATCGAAACCATTCCTTCCAACTTGAGTCTTAGTAAAGGTTTTTGTCATGCGAATGTTTTTTCCTGCCTTGAGTACACTATGCCTTTTCGTGATGTCTACGGCATGGTCAGCTGATCCTTCATCCAAGGCGACAAAAATAGATGGGTTTGATCGCTGGGTCATAGCGGCTGACTTTACAACTGACGGAACGTCGTTGGTTACCGCAGGCGGTGAAAGCCTGCTTTATCGACCTGGTGATGTTGTGGTCTGGAAGGCTGATGGCTCGCGTATCGGTGACCTGTCAGGCCATCCAACTGCGGTTTGGGCGGTCAAAATATCAAAAGATGGCAAACTTGCTGCAACGGCTGGATATGACGGTCTGGTCAAGCTGTGGGACTTTCCGAATAGAAAACTCAAAAGTGATCTAAAAAAACACAAAGGGTGGGTTCGATCGCTTGATTTTTCACCGGATGCCACAAAGCTTGCAACAGCCGGTGAGGATGGCACAGTTATCGTGTGGAATACGGCGGATGGAGCTGAAATAAAGACAATCAAAGCTCATGAGGGGCCTGTTACCGCTGTCGAGTTCTCTCCAGATGGCTCGATCCTAGCAACGGGAGGAGGGGACAAAATTGTCAAACTATGGGATGCAGCAAGTGGAGCAGAGAAGGGAAAACTTGCAGGTCACGAAGACACCATCTGGGCAGTCGCTTTTTCCCCAGATGGCGCAACTCTCGCTTCTGCTTCTGCTGATCGCTCCTTAAGACTTTGGAAAATGTCCGATAAGAAGTTGCGAGCGACGCTAAAGGGACATAAAGATTGGGTGACCAGCGTTTCTTTTTCGACAGATAACGCGCGTTTAGTGTCGGGTAGCCTCAACGGAGAAACGAAACTTTGGGATGCAAAAACGGGGGGCGAGCAGGAAGGGCTTGCAGTTGAAAAATCCAGCATTTGGTGTGTTTCTTTTTCGCCTGACAACAAAAGATTGTTTGTTGGTACCCATAAGGGTGGCAAGCTTATTGCCGTGCCAGCTGTCAAACTGTTGGCACCTCCTCCAGCACCAAAGCCGAAGCCAAAGCCAGTAGCGGATGTCCCATCTCAATCAAACATACTTGTCCCAACAGCTTTTGAAAGTAAGGCCGGAGCTAAGGGGGCCATCGACAAGGATGGGACGATAATGGTTTCTGGTCCCTTGTCGAAAGATACCTACACCATTAAGGCGAGTGTTCCAAAGGGACTTAATCCTCGAGCGGTACGCCTAGATGTTCTGTCTGATCCAAGTCTTCCGGGAAAGGGCCCAGGTCGTTCCGCTGGAGGAAATTTTGTGATCAATACATTGCGTGTGACGTTTGGGGCTCCTGGAAAGTCTGATACGCCAACCACCATAAAATTTTCAGGTGCGAAAGCCGACTTTGAACAGGCTAACTATGCTGTAGCAGGTGCCATTGATGATAAGCCTGAATCGGGCTGGGCGATTGCAGGTGCTACTGGCAAGGCACACCATGCTATCTTTGACATTGCAGGTGATGTCAAAGTGTTACCGGAGTCACCGTTGACAATCATCATTGATCAACAATACCAAGACAGTACACATGCGTTGGGAAAGTTTCGTTTCTCGATGATTCCTGCTGAATCACCGAAGAAGTAGGAAAAGCAGGGAGTCGATATAGTGAGAGGGCATTCATTGATGAAAGAATTTGTATGGTCAAGGGTTGTTGTTGTCGCATGCCTCGCGGTTGGTGCAATCGTGGGATGGGGTGTGGCATCGCGTCAACCACTTCCAACAGCCTTTGCAATCACGGCTCAGGCTGATGAGACATTTGCAATCTGTACGGCTCCAATTGACGCGGCAAATGGAATCGAAGGGATTTTTATTCTTGATTTTCTCACGGGTGACCTCACTGGAGGTGTTCTGAATGCGGCTTCTGGTACGTTCTTGACGTCTTACAAGTGGAATGTTCTCAATGACTTGGGGTTTCAGGCTGGCCAAGCCAAAAACCCTAAGTTTTTACTTGTGTCTGGTCATGCAGAACTTCGTCCGAATCCGCGTTTTGGCCGACGCCAGATGGCCCGGTCAGTTATTTATGTCACTGACTGTACAACGGGAGCCACTGCGGCATATGGCATTCCGTGGTCTCCGCAGCAGGGAAATGCATCGTCGCCGATTGTGAGCGAACTT
>CAXFJI010000311.1:0-3748 GCA_964003275.1 uncultured Planctomycetaceae bacterium | reverse complement strand
CAACGTCCTGTAAACAGTTTTGTCGACAGAATTTTCTTTTGATATTCCGTTTGATTTTGTTGGGAACGGTTCAATTGGTGTCGGACTTTTTTGGTGGCAGGAGTGGTTCTGCGTTGATCTTCGGCAGGAAATCCGCCAATCGCTTCTTGGTGGCCGCGTAGCGATCCTCCGACACTAGGTTCGTCCATTCATGGGGGTCATTCTCGTGGTCATACAGTTCTTCGCTGCCATCCGCGTACTGAATGTAGCGATATTGATGGGAACGCACTGAGTGATTGTTTTTACCTTGCGTAGTGATGGCCATCCGTTCGGTGAATGCGTCTGGATTGATGAGCAGGTCGACGAAGCTTTGGCCTTCGAGTTTTTGCGGAGGACTCTTGAGTCCGCAAAGTTCAACCAGTGTTGGGTACAGGTCAAGCAGGCTGACAGGCTCCTCACATCGTGTGTTGGGTTTTGTGTGCTGAGGTGAGAAGACAATGAGCGGTACACGCGTTGTGTTTTCCCACAATGCGAACTTTTCCCAGTGCTTTTTTTCTCCCAAATGGTAGCCGTGGTCTCCCCAGAGAACGACGATCGTGTTGTCGGCGAGTGGCCCATCGTCCAGTGCGGTGAGAAGTTCTCCGACCATGTCGTCCGCAAAGGACAGTGACGCAAGGTAGCCCTGGACAGCTTTTTTCCATTGTTTGTTGGCAACAATCCACTCATGCCATTGGCTTTTTATCAATTGCTGCGCTGCCTCGGGAAGATCAGCGACATCCTGATCGAGATGTTTGGGAAGCTGTATGGAATCGAGGGGAAACCGGTCGAAGTATTTCTGGGGCGCGTACCACGGAACATGAGGACGGTAGATTCCCACTGATAGAAAAAGTGGTTTCTCATGTTCTGTGGCAAGTTGTTGTTTAGCCCACTGCACCACTTTTGCGTCAGCCATCTCGGCATTAGGAATGGGAAGCGGTGACCAGTCGAAGTGACCCCCGTAAAACTTCTTGCTGCTGTTGACAGGCCATTTTGCGGGAACACGCTCGGGAGGCATCTGTTGGGTCAGTGAGGGGTAATAGTCGTCCCATGCTTTCGGGTCGCTGTACCCTGAAAGATACTTGGGGTCGAAAAACGTGTGGGCATGAAAAAGTTTGCCGGTGCCAAGGGTCTTGTACCCGCTGTTCTTGAAGTGTTGCGGTAAGTGTACAGCCGTATCAACAAGCGAGGTCTTGCGCCAATCATGCGCGTTCTGATAAATGCCCGTGGTTGATGGACGAAGCCCCATCAAAAGACTCGTGCGGGAAGCATTGCAACCCGGAGCTGTGCAGTGAGCGTTGGTGAATAACAGGCCTCGTTCAGCCAGTTTGTCCATGTTTGGAGTGAGCGCCTGAGGATGACCACCTAATGCACCAACCCAGTCATTCAGGTCGTCGACCGCAATGAACAGAATATTCCGAGGTGAAGCAACTGTTTCAGCTTGCAGTTTTCCAGAAAACAGTGCCGTGATAGCACCCATACTGAAGAACGTAATGAGCAAAAACCGATTCATAACAAGGACCCAAAAACCTCATGATCGATCATTACATAGTGGCTTATCATCATGAGCTTGCCGAGTGTAAAAATTCTGAAATCAGTTCACAAAACAATTCCTCTTCAATCTGATACTTGTTTTGCAGCGGTTGCCGAGTCCTCTATCGCCTACTCGTTCCTCTCAAGACATCCCGGCATTCGAGAATGCATCAGCGCAATCCAAACCAGACGGGTTTCAATAAATCATACTGGAATTGTCTCTTAACCGAGATCAATCGACCTTTTCGTCCTTATCGAGTTCTCGAATGCGAATATTTTTCCAAGCGACACTGTAAGGACCGGTACCTGCCTTGATTGAATGCACCTGAAGTCCAATAAATCCGGAAGCATCCCGATCATCTCGATAGTCGGCAATGGGAGTTCCATTGACGAAGCTGCGAATTCGGTCGCCCTGAGCAATGATCCGAAAGTGATTCCATTGGCCCGGCTTGTAGATGGCCTGCTTCTCCTCGGCATTCACGTTTGTATCGAGCCAACGTGTTCGCCGACCTTCATCCCAAAAGTTTCCGGAACAACCATTCTCTCCGTTGGGAGTCTCACGAATCTCACATTGGTAGCCGTAGACCTCTCCCTTTTCCCGCATTCGATCGGGCTTGGATTCCTGCGGTGTATCCTCGCCATATTGGTGGCTTCGGATCTGAACACCTGAGTTCAATTTGGCGTCACAACGAACATCAAATTCCAATTCAAAATCGCTGTAAGGACCACGTGTGAGGAAGGTGTTCTTTCCTTCACCGGTCGTTCCGGTAATCACACCATCCTTCGAAACGTAGGTTGCCCCACCGCCAAGCTTTTTCCAACCTTCGAGCGAGTCGCGATCGCTCAATGAGATCCATTCGCCTGCCGTGGCGAGCGAGACGCTTAAGAAAATGGTGGTGAACGCAAGAAGGGAACGCTTCATCATGAATCCTCTGAATTGGGAACGACAGTATTCGAACATCCTAACTCAATCACCTAAGAAGATAGGACGGACAACGGCACTTTAGCAAGTGACTCGTCTGTCAGGCAATGACACTCGGTTTTCGGTTGAAAAAGAAACGACCATGCCTTATTTCGATGTTGCAGCTGCCCATTTGATTGCCTCAGTAATATGCTGCCTACCAAATGGTGTATCCAATGAACGGATGTCATGTCCGAGTTCTGTATAAAAGAATCTTCCACCTCCATTTTCATGAAGCCAAGCGACTGGGTGATCTTCACCCATCGCCCGACCACCTCGTGTCTTGAAATGCTCTCGTACAGGCTCATAGGTTTTCTCATCAACTCTGAGAAGAACCTTGAAGCCTGGTACGTCTGTCACGGATCGTGTGTGATTTGTCCAATCTGCAGAATACTCAAAACGATCGGCCTGCCCACGAATAGTAGGATGATCCTTCATTGCAGGATCAACCATTACAGTTGCCTTCAAAAATTCAGAGTCGCTATTGAAGTCACATCCGGCTATCTCACTGAACCACTCCCATTCCGTTTGGCGCACAAGAGCTGCATGCAAGGCAACGATTCCACCACCTGACTGATACCAATTTTGAATCGTCTGTTGTTGCTGTTGATCAAAGAGGTTGGTGAGTTCGGTCGAATTATTAAGAACCAGAACATCGTAATGTTCGAGAATGGTTGAAATATCTTTGGGGTTTTCAGAAACATCGATCTGCATGCCAACATCATGAGAAAGACGGGCCAACCAGCCACTCAAGGCAGCCGTTTCAGGGTGACGATACCAGCCTGTACCAGCAAAGACGAGAACGGAACCGATACTCGTAGGGCTACGATCAGCCTTGTTCTCAGCCTTTTCATGAGCTGATACAAATTGCTCAAAACTTAAGAGGAACGCCAGGAAAATAGGTATTGCTCGTGCTCGCATAGATAAAGAAAACCTTCTTAATGATCTAACGCTTTATTGAATCAACAAAAGAGAATGCTGAACACATCGATTACGAGCAGTATGGTGTTCCCGAGACCGAAACATCAAATGGCTCTTGGAAAAAGAGTGGCAGCCCAAGCCTCGAGTCCTTCTCCACCCACCTAAGCATCAGCAATCATTTCCGCCGCTTTCCCAAAAGCTGATACACGCGGGGGGGCGTACAAGTCATCTTTGTCTGCATCAACAGTTGCTATGCATCTACAGCCGCTAGAGACTTTTTCCCTGATGATTTGCCTTTTCCACCATGCCCTACGCTCC
>CAXFJI010000310.1:0-3751 GCA_964003275.1 uncultured Planctomycetaceae bacterium | reverse complement strand
TCCACAGGGGGGGCACTTCGTTGTCCGTTGCAATGCTGACAGCAAGTTTCTTGGGAGAGGGAACGATATAGGAAGTTTCAGTGTCTCGCGAAAGATTTCTGGGGATGGGATTCAGGAAATAGAAATAGCTGCTGCAGACTTTGAGCCAACAGATCCAGAGAATACCAGTGCTCTTTCGTGGCAGAAAATTTCGACATTTGAAATAACACTTGTTGATACGAAGAGTCATCAAGTGCTTGATCTGACATCGGACCATGGGCAATCAATACTGAGAGCAATTTATCTTATTGACTAGACTGTTTGATCGGAGAGGCAAGTATGGTTTGGTGCTGGAATGTGATTTCTTTCGTGATTTTTCTGCTGATTGGATGTGCCGCCGTTGTTTCGCATGCAGGCGAGCAACCAAATATTGTTTTTATTTTTGCTGATGACTGGGGGTGGGGAGATCTCGGCTGCCATGGTCATCCGTACGTCAAGACTCCAAATATCGACCGGCTTGCCGCAGAAGGAACCGATTTTCATCGCTTTACCGTTGCAAGTGGCGTGTGTTCACCAAGTCGGACAGCTATTCTCACCGGTCACTTTCCAGCTCGATATAACATCAACGGGCATTTTGCATGGGTGGAACAAAACGAAAAGAGAAATATGCCGGACTGGCTGAATCCGGAGACACCAACACTGCCTCGCATGCTTCAACAAGCAGGATATGCAACGGCCCATTTTGGGAAATGGCATCTTGCAAATGACATGATCCCTGATTCACCACTCCCGGGCGAATATGGGTATGACGCCTACGGGGCATTTAATTGTGCTGGTGAACAGATGCCTGTGCATAAGGATGTTGATCGCGCTATTGGTTTCATTGTTGACGCACAGCAAAAGAAAAAGCCATTTTTTATTAACCTTTGGATACACGAGCCGCATACGCCATTTCATGTTTTACCGAAATACCGGTGGTGGTTTCGTGAGCTTGAAGAACCCGACAATATTTATGCTGCAACGCTGGCTCATGCAGATGATCGCATTGGTAAGCTTCTTGATGCCCTTGATGATCTTGGCCTTCGCGAGTCGACGTTGGTCGTTTTTAGTTCCGACAATGGGCCAGCCCGTGCAGCGAGTCCTACTGAATTGCAGTTGACGTATGACACAGCGACCGGGGCGGGTTATGGCATTGGTGCATCGAAGGGTATTACAGGTGGTCGAAAAGGATATAAGGCAGCACTTTTTGAGGGTGGAGTTGGTGTCCCGTTCATTGCACGTTGGCCCGGAAAAATTCAGGCAGGTGCGACGGATCATGAATCATTGATGTCAGCCGTTGATCTCTTGCCAACGTTTTGTGAATTGGCAGAAGCTGAATATCCAGAAGGATATGTTCCTGACGGTGTCAGTCAGGTCGATGTACTGATGGGAAAACAACAGCCACTCCGACAGGAGCCCTTGTTCTGGAAGTCCAACGCTCGGTGGCCAGCCCCTCACAACAGACCCTATCACTGGGGCGCATTCGCCATAGTTCATAAGCGATGGAAACTCATCGCAAACAATGACCTGAGTTATGCTGAACTCTATGACGTGCTCGAGGGGCCAGGAGAGCAACACAATCTCATGAAACAGAATCCTGTCATCGCATCGGAGTTGAAGGAAAAACTAATGAGATGGGAAAAGAGCTTGCCGGAGCATCCAACAGGACCAGTTTTTTCATCGCTCCGATCGCCTTGACGATCGTGATCTGTTTCTCTGTGCATGGGTCGATCTGCATGGGGTTTTCTCTTGATTCGATCATAGAATAGCAGCTTTTGTGCTGGGTTTCGTCGGTTAACTCTTCAGTGTCGCTCCCTCGAGGGTCGACATATAATACGTTGTAGGAAACAAACACGTGACACATAGTGTGTGTTTGCAACACGTGAGGCGATTTCATGAGGCTCCTACGTTTAACTGCCGAGGGTAATGGTATGCGATGCGGCATTGACATGTGCGTTTTGCTGCTTCTCGCAGTAAATGCAGTGATCGCGTCTGCTGATGAAGGCGTTCCATCCTACACTCGAGACATCAGGGGTCTTCTCTCTAATCGATGTGTGCGTTGTCACGGTCCTGATGAGAATGAGAGACAGGGCGGTGGGGAAGATGGACTTCGGCTTGATACTGCTGAGGGTGGAACAGCCGACCTTGGAGGGTATGCAGCAATCGTGCCTGGCAGGCCAGAGGAAAGTGCGTTGGTTGAGAGAATCACATCTCCTGATACTGATGTGGTCATGCCTCCTCCGGAAGCTGGCGAGTCACTTACGGGAGAGGAAATTGATCTCTTGAGGCGTTGGATTGCTGCTGGCGCACACTATGAGCCGCACTGGTCGTATGTCCCGCCACGTCGTCCAGCTCTTCCCTCGGTACGGGATGCCGCGTGGACAAACAATGAAATTGATCATTTTATTCTTGCCAGACTGGAGGCCGAGGATCTCTCGCCTCAACCAGAGGCTAGCCGTTTTACGCTTGCGCGTCGTCTGTCGCTCGATCTTACAGGGCTTCCACCAAGTGTTGTAAGAGTTGATGCTCTTGTTGCAGATGAATCACTGGATGCAATCCAGAAGTTTATTGAGGAACGTTTTGCTCATGATGGTTACGGTGAACACATGGCACGACAGTGGCTTGATATTGCTCGTTACGCTGACAGTGCTGGCTATGCAGATGATCCTCCAAGGGAAATATGGGGTTGGAGAGACTGGGTTGTTCGTGCGTTTGATAACAACATGCCGTTCGATGAATTCACAATTAAGCAATTAGCAGGTGACCTGCTTCCAAATGCTACGGTTGATGACAAAGTCGCCACAGCATTTCATAGAAATACTCTCACGAATAACGAAGGTGGCACAATTGATGAAGAATTTCGTTCTGTTGCTGTTGTCGATCGTGTAAATACAACAATGAGTACGTGGATGGGGACAACTATGGCATGTGCTCAATGTCATGACCACAAATATGACCCACTCTCGCAGGAAGAATACTTTCAGCTATATGCCATTCTCAATAACACAGCAGACGCGGACCGTCGAAATGAGGCGCCTACCATTCGAATTCCGTGGAAGTCTGTGGATGAAAAAAGGGCACGTATTGAAAAGGAAATCGCCGAACTGAAGCAAGGAATCCCTGAACTCAGACAGCCATCCCCAAAGGGTGTTTCGGAGCCCCCAGAATTTCAGCCAGCTCGAAAGATGCTGGAGCAGTTGCAGAAAAAACTGTCCCAGGTTCCAGCCATTACCGTTCCTGTCATGGAAGAACTTCCAATCGATAAACAGAGAGTCACGCATGTTCAAATTCGTGGAAACTGGAAGAACCTTGGGAAAGAAGTGAGTGCCGGAGTCCCGGAGATATTTCATGGCATTCCATCTCGTGCAGGAGAAAGGATTGATAGACTTGTGCTCGCGAGGTGGTTGGTGGACCCTGCCAATCCGCTTACAGCACGTGTGATCGTCAACAGGTTGTGGGAGCATTTTTTTGGCATTGGTCTTGTTTCAACAAGTGAGGAATTTGGCAGTCAGGGAGAAGTTCCAAGTCATCCAGAGTTATTAGATTGGCTGGCCTGTGAACTTATTGATAATGACTGGAATCTGCAGGTCATTCAGCGTCTCATTGTGATGAGTGCCGCCTATCAACAATCGTCCAAATGCCCTCCGGATGTTCTTGAAAAAGATCCAGAGAATAGACTTATTTCTTGTGGGCCACGGATCCGTCTTTCTGCAGAAGTCATTCGTGATCAGGC
>CAXFJI010000309.1:0-3769 GCA_964003275.1 uncultured Planctomycetaceae bacterium | reverse complement strand
CTTAGTCGGATGAATTTTACTTTCGGAGATGCGGCCACAATGCTCTATTCCCTGTCAGATACTGCCGCCAAAAGTGACTCTGAGTAAAGATCATCAATCTGTTTGAGGTGATTATCTGGGTCCTTTGCTATTTTTTCTAAGCAGGGTGGGCAGCAGACAAAAACAACTCGCCCCTTGATGATTTGCCATGATGCTTTTGCTGGTAACGGATGTTTCATCACCGGACAGATTCGTTGAGCAGAGGCAATATTCTGGTGGATGGTTGCCCAGTGAGCGGGATCAATTTGACGTTCGATACATGCTTTACAGCAGAGGTAGACTTCCTGTTGATGTTCACCGACAAAAACTTTCACCGGAGGTCCATGAGCACCAAGTTCCAATCCGGATACTGGACAGATGTGCTGAACTTTTATGTGCAACTGTTCAGGATCAAGCCCGGGTTCATCCGCTACTACAACTGCGAAGGGGGCAAGGAATAGACAGAGAAATAACATTTTGTTGAGATAAAAAATCATGCGGAGTACTCCTGAAACGCATTAAAAAGTAGGACAAGTCTCTAGTTGGCTCAAGGCCGATTGAGACTTGGAATCTTGACCAAATAACGTATTTTTCCTGGTGGAACGACCTGTCTGAAAGCGAAATTCAAGGTAGGCACAGTAAATCGTCGGAACGACAAAAGTCGTAAATGGTTCAACAAGCATGCCGCCAAAAACTGGCCATGCCATTGCACGTGCTACATCACTGCCTCGACCTACTGAAACAAGAACAGGTATGAGAGCGACAAGAGTGGTGAGCGTGGTCATGACACATGGGCGAATTCGCTTCAGCCCAGCTTCGTAAACGACTTGACGAATATGTTCCACATTATCAAACCGACAGTTTTCCGTCTGCTTGTGAATAAAGCTCGCCATGACAATACCATCATCGGCAGCAAGGCCAGCAAGTGCAATAAAACCAACCCACACCGCAGTATTTAATTCGATGCCATTGCATGCAATAGCAAGCATGCCACCAGCACATGCAATGGGAATCCCAGAAAATACAACGAGTGAGATTGCAAGGTTCCTGAAATGGAGATAATGCAGAAAAAGGTTGATGAGAAACACCGTTGGCAGAATCCACATCAACCGCTGATTTGCCTCAATTTGATTCTGAAATGAGCCAACGGGCTCCATTTCATAATTGCCATCAGGGAAAACAAGACTTCCGTCGGCACGGGATTGACGAAGTCCAGCCATAACACCGTTGACCGTTTCAATTGCACCACTACCTGAGGGAGTAAACATAACATGTGCAACCAATCGTGAATCTTCACTATTAATGGCACCTGGGCCCCACGTCGTTGTAGCCCGAGCAAGTCGCTCCAAGGGAACAACATCACCCGAGGGTGTTACGATTGGAAGTTTTGGGAGATCTTCAAGTTGCTCCCGACGTTCTCGTGAGAAACGCACCTGAATAGGATATCTTTCTCTCCCTTCGACGGTGACGGTTGCATCAATACCCCCAAGTCCAGCAGCAATGACTTCGTTCACCATTTGCGTGGTCATGCCATACCGTGCCGCGGCCTCTCGATCCACTTCGAACTCTTGATATGGCTTCCCCATAACGATGTCTGGGTTTACTGTTCTAGCGTCAACCAAAGGATTTGCTCGCAACTGCTCAGCAACTGCAAGTGATGCTTCATCGAGGCCTTCCAATGAATCACCGTAAATCCTGACCGCCATAGACGCCTTGATGCCAGACTGCAGCATCACAACGCGGCCTTCAATAGGCTGAAGAGGGGAAGCAGGTGTTACACCTGGAAGCGTTGCGACGCCATTAATCTCATCCCAAATATCCCTTGCCGTGATCCCAGGCCGCCACGACTCCTTTGGTCTGAGCATGATATAGGTTTCGATCATTGCAGCTGGGGCTGGATCCAATGCTGAATCAATGCGACCAATTTTACCGAGCACATCTGCAACCTCGGGAATCTCTCGAATGAGTGCATCCTGTGTTTGGAGAACCTCCATGGCTTGAGTAAAGCTCGCCGCTGGATACAGGCTGGGCATATAAAACCAACTTCCTTCATCGAGTGCTATCCAGTCATCACTTGGAAGTCCTGTGAACACGTGTTTTGCTGAAACGTATCCCGGAACATCATTAAGCTCTGCCCCACAAAATCGAGCAAGCCGCTCAACTGGTGTCAGGAGCGTCGGCATGCCTATCCAAGCGCTCAGGCCAAGAAAGAAAAGAAGCAAAGGAAAGGCCAGCATGAAACCTTTGTGATACAGGGCGATCCGTAAACGGCCTGCATAAATCCATCGAACAAAGCGGCTTGCTGGATTAGACTCCATTGGTGAGAGCTGTTCACGACTGAACCACCATCCGATCACGCCACCAAAGACAACGAGCATTGTTATGAGAGCAACATCAGGTAGACCTGAGAATTCGGCAAGCTGATCTCCCCAGACCACACTGCCTAAACACGCTATGACTCCGCCCATCCCAATTGCTGCCAGCAGACTCCGAGTTCGTGATGGGTGACGTGAACGTAAAAAAATCTGAGACAGGACCGGCACCAAAGTCACAGCTACGATAAGGCTAGCAAGAAGAGCAAAGGTTTTTGTCCACGCCAGCGGTGTAAAAAGCTTGGCATCACGACCTGTGAGAAAAAAGACGGGAAGGAAACTCACAATGGTTGTGGTGACAGCAGTCATGACTGCTGGGATAACTTCTCGCGCTGATGACTGAATAACCCGAAGACGATCTGCAATTCGTCTGTCGTCAGCTTTTTCCAGAGGCTGCTTTTCCCAATCTGCTAGATGGTCGTAGATGTTCTCAAGGACAATAATGCCCATATCAACCATGGTGCCAATGGCAATTGCAATCCCAGCCAAAGACATGATATTCGCATCCACTCCGAAGACCTTCATGGCTGCAAATGCCATCAATATTGCAAGTGGAAGTGTCACAGCGATGAGGAGGCTCGCCTGAATGTGAAGGAGAAAAAGAGCAACCACAACAATGGTTATAACGGTCTCCTGACTCAGCGCTTCTGTGAGCGTCTGAACAGTTTCATCAATCAGACCTCTTCGGTCATAAACGCCAACAATACGAATGCCATCAAGTTCTGGCTCAAGCGATGCAATCTTTTTTTCGACCCTCTTGATCACCTCACGAGGATTCGCTTTATATCGCATGATTACAACACCGCCAACTGCTTCAGCACCGTTGTAATCAAGTGCTCCCCGGCGGAATGCAGGGCCAAGTTGGACATGAGCAATATCTTTCAATCGCACAGGTATTCCATCGCGTGTCGAAATGACTGTTTGCTCAATCTGTTCGATTGTTTGATGCTTCGTTTTTCCTGAACCAATAAAACCACGCCCACGAACGAGGAATTCAAGACCACCCTGTTCAACGGTCTTAGCACCAACATCAATATTTGCAGCGCGAACAGCCGCAACAACATTGGATAACGGGATTGATTGGAAGCGGAGCCTGTCAGGATCAACATCAACTTGGTATTGCTGTACGTAGCCACCAATGGAAGCGACTTCAGCAACACCTTCTACCGACTCTAATGCATAACGAATGAAAAAGTCCTGCCGTGAGCGTAACTCCGCAAGATCAATGCCTGCTGGAGGCTCCAGTACATACAAGTAAATCTGTCCAAGCGCGGTTGCATCAGGAGCCAATTGTGGCACGACTCCATCAGGAAGAGTTCCGGATACAGTAGTGAGTTGCTCAGCGACTCGTGAACGAGCCCAGTAAAAATCAATTTCAT
>CAXFJI010000308.1:0-3805 GCA_964003275.1 uncultured Planctomycetaceae bacterium | reverse complement strand
CATTTTACTGCTTGCCCTTTTTACCTCGCAGACAAGAGAGGCGAAGCCCCAGTTTGGAAGTCCACGACGACCATCCGTACACAAACGAGCAAAACCCCCCACATCTTGGGCGCCGGGAGTTGAGAATCAGTTTTTTTCTGACGCTTTTGCTGAACTCGAGGGCCCTCGGCCCGACTTTTCCGCCCTGTCGAACGAGAATGCGTCGATGCCTGAATCGGGGGTGCCGGCGAGTACAAATGGGTCATCTGTGTCATGGTCCTCCCTCATTTCCCCAGAGGTCCTGGCCGATGAAATCAAGTCAAAGAAACTTGAAATCGACAAGATTGTGAGGCAAAAGCGCGAGTTTATTGGAGGAGGGTACCGTGACGCGAGAAAAGCATTTTCATCGATCGCCGCTGCCTTCGGAGTTATTTCAGTTTACAACGGCGATGTTCGATGGAAGGATTACGCACCAAGAGCGCGTGACCGGTTTGCAGGTGCTGCAACCGAGTGTAGTCAAGGAAATGATGCGAGTTTTGCAGTCGCCACTCAGGCTGCTGAAGACCTTCAGACCCTTATTAATGGAAGTCGCCTTGAAGGACCAGTGGCAAAGGAAATTCTCTGGCAGAGAATTGCAGCGTTCCAACCTCTCATGTCAAGACTTGAACAGGCCGAAAAAGGGTTGGCAGAAGTGTCTGCCTCTGAGTCAGCATTCAAGGAAGAACCGGAAAGGCTTCTACACGAATCTGAAATCGTAGCAATGATTGGCGAATTCATACAACAACCTGAGTTTGAGTACTTTGATGATGAATCGTATTTGGAGTATGCCGCTGCCATGCGAGACGCAGCTGTCCAGGTAGCTACGGCGACTCGTGAGGGAGACTTTGCAGCGGCCCAAAAGGCAGTCTCTGCTGTACGTAAGTCATGCAGTGATTGTCATGGAGACTATCGATAGACAATCTCCCCACACCGTTATCTTGATGTTGGAACCTTTCTTCGTTCAAGTGACATCATCTCGGCAATGCCTGCTTCAACAAGTTCCTGCCCTCTTACATAACGATGGGTTTTTGCCCATGTATCAATCTTTGAAAACGGTACTCCAAAAAGTTCTGCAAGGAGATGGTCCATTTCCTGCTCAAGATCTGAAAAGTGTCGAGACCATTCAGCTGCTTCATTAATGCCAATATGCTCTTCACTTTGCCATTTCATGGGATGAAAAAGCAGGACACTGTAGGGCGTAACAAACCGCTTCACACAGGTTGCAAAGGGCCACAGTGCTGCTGAAGAACACTCTCCAGTCACAATGCCCGTGGCACGAATACCGCGTATTTTGATCAGCGTCGCAATGGACATTGCTGCATACGGGCTTCCGCCAGGTGAATCGAAATAAATCGTGCACTCACCACCCTGATCAACCCCAAGAATTCGCTCCGTCAAGTCATCCTCACGGTCTGTGAGATCACCGACTAAGGCAATCTCCACAAGTTCCGGATCTTCCTGGTCCTTTTGCTGAGCATTTTTTTGTTCTTTGGTAGATCGCGTCATATGTTTGTGCCTTCTCATCAACAACCGAGAAATCGGCATCGTAAGTCCCTTTTCGCCCATTGTCCACGAAAAAGAATGTGACTCGTGGCACGAACTCGGTAATACCCAGCAGACGACTCCTGCCTATGGTAAAGTTTGTTTTGTCTCAAGAACCATTCTCAGAGGGAAAATCACCGATGCGATTTTTGATGTTTGCACTTCTAGCTGCCTTTTCTTTTATTCATATCACATGTGCTGCCGAGCAAACCTCATTTACCATAGCCGATGGTAGTTTCTCGCTTGCCGCTCCTGAAGCTTGGCAACAGGTTCAGCCGCGATCCAGAATAGTTGAAACAGAATTTCAAATTCCTGGTGACGGTGATGCCAAAACTGGACGTCTTACCGTGATGGGTGCTGGTGGGACGGTGTCAGCAAATATCGATAGATGGCGTGGTCAGTTCACGCAGCCGGACGGCAGTGACACCAAAGATAAGACCTCTGTCAAGTCAATCAAGATGGCTGGTTGCTCAATTACCCTTGTGGACATTCCTGGAACATATCGTGATATGCCAGGCGGTCCATTTGCTGGAGGCCAAGCAATCCAACGCCCCAACTATCGAATGTTAGCAGCTATCATTGAAACACCTGAGTCTGGCAATTACTTCTTGAAGTTTTACGGACCGGCAGCAACTGTTTCAAAACATGCTGCAGGCTTCCAAAAAATGATTGAAGGCCTCGTCCCTGCAACAAAGTGAGAGAATGAAGGTTCAAGAGTTTTTAGAGCACCACGGTATCGCAGGAAATCCTTTTGCTGAGGAAGATGCGCAGAATGACACAGTGTTCAAGCGAACGTGTCTTGAAACAACATTTCATCCATCGTGGGACAAGATTTTTGGAGATGCTGCGGAACCGAGTACCTCTATCGTTTTTGGTGAAAAAGGTGCCGGTAAGACAGCCCTGAAACTACAAATGCAGAGGCAGTACGAGAACCATAATGCAGAGACACGTGACTCTCGCACGTTCGTGGTCTTATATGATGATTTCAATCCTTTTCTTGATAAGTTTGTTAGTCGAGTTGGACCATCACGCCCTGTAGAAAAGGTTTTGTCGCAATGGAAACTCTGGGACCACATGGATGCCATTTTGGCTCTGAGCGTCTCGCAACTTTCTCAGGAAATCATTGAGGGAGGACGTTCTGCTCACCACCTTCCACCATCAAAAGCAAGGGATATGGCTGTGCTCGCAGCCTTATACGATCAGTCAACAACTGCGACCTTTCCAGCTCGGTGGAAAGTCACTCGGCGTCGAGTTCGATACCATGCCTGGAGGGGTCTGTGGCCCTTTCTTTTAGGCGTTGCTGCAACCGTCTCTCTCGTTGCTGCTATTGGCGTTTCTCTGACACAAGGTTCTACCGATTGGACAGGCAGTTATTGGCCATGGTGTGCCCTTGTTGCTGCCTGGATGCCGTGGGGATGGAAGCGTATTCGTAGTTGGTGGAAGGCATGGCGAATTGTTTCCAGCATGCGAACGGGCAATCGTACTATCAGCCAGTTGACGCGAGCACTTGCCCGTATTCCTGACGTGGATCTGGCTGGACAACCACTACCTCTTTCTGCTCGCAGCGATGATCGATACGAACTACTTGAAAAACTGCAGGGTGTGCTCACTGCTTTTGGGTATACGAGTATTGTTGTCATCGTTGACCGACTTGACGAGCCACATCTCATCAATGGTTCAGCCGAGCGAATGCGACAAGTTCTCTGGCCCATGCTTGATAACAAGTTTCTGAAGTCAACAGGCCTTGGATTCAAGCTGCTTTTACCCGTTGAACTATATCGATTTATTGAACGGGAAAACGAACAATTTAATCAGCGAGCCCGGCTCGACAAGCAAAATCTTGTACCTTCTCTGGAATGGTCTGGTGAAACGCTTTATGACATTGCCTCACAGCGAGTAAAAGCAGCAAGCGTTGGAACGCCACCAGCCACACTGTCGCAACTTTTTGAACCTGAGGTTGATCAACGTCGACTACTTGATGGCCTGAGAAGTGTTCGTGTCCCCCGTCATTTATTTAAGTTTCTCTACCGACTACTTGTTGCCCACTGCCATGCTCATACCAATGAGCAGCCGGTGTACACAATTCCTCTTGAACGATTTGACACAGTCCTCGCCGTCTATCGTCGTGATCAAGAAGCATTCGATCGTGGCCTTGCTCCTCGTTAGTATCGCCTGACTGTGTGACACTTCCTTTTTTTTGGTGTGACAGTGGACGCGGACATTCACTCAATCGTTATTGGTCGTG
>CAXFJI010000307.1:0-3816 GCA_964003275.1 uncultured Planctomycetaceae bacterium | reverse complement strand
ACCTTATCAGCTCGCACAAGAATTGCGGACTGCATTGCTGTACACGCATCTAAATAGCCAGCAGCAGCCTCAAGCTTTTTCGTCATTGACGGATCTGACTCTGCCTTATCGGGAGACATCCGGACAACAACGGTGGGCAGCAAGTCATCACCACCTTCTTCCATAGTATCAATTTCGACACCCACACGCTCCAACAGTGGCGCCATCACGCGCTTGGTGTGGCCGACCGTCAGCACTCTCTCCGATTTTGGCACTTTTGGATTACGGATCAGAACATAGACGAAGGGCGGTAGCAGCCACGCTACTGCGGTGAGGAGGAGAGAAGCCCATGCCCAAGGCACCCACCATGCCGCGATAGCTGCCGGAACAAACAGAAAAGCTACAAACGGACCCCAGAAATTCGGGGCATACCCACGACTCACACTATCTCGAGATAACCAGTCTGTTGTAAATACCCAACCAAGTGCCAAGAGCCACCAACAACAAACCAAAAGAAGGCTGAGACCTCCACCAGCCCCACGAGAAATCCACTCCGGTGACGTTGCAGGCCACTCCTCAGCTTGCACTGGTGAAACAGAGCATGACAGGACAATGCAGACACAAAGCTGCAGGAACAACCACCTTCTTCGAGCCCCATCATCCATCAAGTCACCCCGATGCCCTTGAGCAACATCGTCAGAGCTTCTTTATTTGGAGCAATCTCCATAGCATCGTTCCTATCAATCAACTGCTGATCGATAAGATTTTTTAAGCTCATTGTAAAATCTTGCATGCCATCACGATGCGACTTCTTAATATGATCAGCCAACAAATGATCATCTTCTTCAAGAACATACTTTCGAACGAGACCATCAAAAAACATCAACTCAACCACGGGCACACGACTCACATCAGGCCGAATTGACTTCAACAATTTTTGGGCAACGATCCCCTTCATGTTGAATGCAATCGCACTGCGAATCGCAGCATGTTCTTCCTGCGGAAAAAGATCCAGAATACGAGTGATGGTACTTGGGGCTGTTGCGGCATGAATCGTACCAAATACCAAATGCCCTGTCTCAGCTGCATGAATTGCAGTCTTGAACGTCTCCACATCTCGCAACTCACCAACCAAAATAATGTCCGGGTCTTCACGAACCGCGTGCTTCATGCCAATCTCAAAATTCTTGACATCCACACCAATCTCTCGCTGATTGATCAAACATTTATCTTCTGTAAAAACGAATTCAATAGGATCCTCAAGCGTCAGAATATGCTTGCGATAATGACGATTCACATAATTGAGCATCGAGCCAATGGTTGTACTTTTACCCGATCCTGTCACTCCTGCCAGCAACACCATGCCTTGATCCAACTTGCAAAGCTTTTCAATAGCTGGTGGAAGGAAAAGCTTTTCGAAGTCTGGGATGCTGTCATTGACTTTTCGAGCAACCAGTCCCAAAGATCCCTGTTGTGTGAGCAGATTGACACGGAATCGCCATTTCTTTCCATCGGCCATACACGCATAGGCAAAATCTGCTCCACCGTCTTCAGCAAAGATTCGCTTTTGTCGTTCATCAAGAAGGGGCATACACAACCGCTTCATGTGCTCTGCATCAATTGGTGGAAATTTTAGCTTCGTCAGAGCTCCTTTGACTCGCATAATGGGAGGCTGTCCAACCTTGAGGTGTAGGTCACTCCCGTCGAGCTTTACAAGACCCTCAAATAATCGATTGATTTCCAGGCTGTCAGAGGCTGACTTGCCAACTGGGAATTCCGCAGGCTCGGCGGCGGCTGGCTCTGGAAGCGATGATGGTTCAGTAGTTGACATTGAATTAGGCGGGACGCACTGGGATTCTACGAGTTTGGAAAAGTTCCTTGACCTCCCGAATCGTACACTGTCCGAAGTGAAAGATGCCAGCGGCAAGCGCCGCGTCCGCTCCTCCGAACTCAATTGCATCAGCCAAGTGGGCAGCCGAACCTGCTCCGCCGCTTGCAACGACTGGAATTCCAACCGCATTGCTCACTGCAGATGTAATCTCCAAATCGTACCCATCGCGAGTACCATCTCGATCCATACACGTGAGTACAATCTCCCCGGCTCCAAGTTTTTCCACTTCCTGAGCCCAGGAAACAGCTTCTAATCCGGTTGGTACCCGACCCCCATTTACAAATACCTCCCAGATTTCACGACCATCCCGTATCACCCGCTTGGGATCAATATTGACGACCGTGGCACAACTTCCCAATCGATCAGCAACAGCCGAAACAAGGTGTGGGTGACGAACTGCTGATGAATTGATGCTCACCTTTTCAGCGCCCGCATGCACTAACTGCACTGCATCTTCAAGCGAACGAATTCCTCCTCCAACAGTAAATGGCATAAAAATCGTCTCAGCAACTTGGCGCACCATTTCAAGCATGATGGCTCTACCTTCATGACTTGCGGTAATATCAAGAAACACCAATTCATCTGCACCCTCAGCCTCATATCGAGCGGCTACTGCTACTGGATCACCAGCGTCAACAAGCTCAAGAAACTTGGTTCCCTTTACAACACGGCCTTTTTCAACATCTAAGCACGGAATAATTCGTTTGGCCAGCATTACTTACTCCCGCCAAGTATTCCCTCGCTAGGACTTGATGCGTTCGCATACATACGACGCGGCATCCTTCCAGCAAGAAAAGCTTCACGCCCCGCATAGCACGCAGCTTTCATCGCCTCAGCCATTCTCAAGGGGTCTGACGCATGGGCGATAGCGGTATTGAGCAGCACTCCATCAACACCAAGTTCCATCGCTTGTGCAACATCACTGGCCGTTCCAACGCCAGCATCAACAATGACGGGGTAATCAGGATCCCCATCCTTGAGATACTCCATACAAATACGAAGGTTATTGGCATTGAGAATTCCCTGGCCTGAGCCAATTGGACTGCCAGCTGGCATCACACTTGCAGCTCCCAATTCCTTGAGACGTCGGGCCACAACAGGATCATCACTGCTATAGACAAGCACTGAAAAACCATCCTCAACGAGTCTTGACGTAGCATCGATGGTACCGACCGGATCCGGTAAAAGTGTCTTTTTATCACCCAAAACTTCCAGCTTTACCCATTCAGATCCTGGGTTTCCAAGATCGCGCAGCAGTTCCCTCCCAAGACGTGCTACTCGAACTGCGTCATCTGCCGAAAAACAACCCGCTGTATTCGGCAGCAGGGTATACCGACCGGTGTCCAAATAATCGAGGATATTTTCTCCAGCGTCATTGATAAGACGTTCTCGTCTTACGGCCACCGTCACACAGTCCGTGCCAGAAGCCTCGAGGCAGCGGGCCATGCTGGCATACGTAGGATATTTTCCAGTACCTACAACAAGCCGACTCTTAAGTTCAATCGGACCAATGCGAAGCGCGATATTATCGGAAGACTTTACAGAGACTGTCATAATTTAAGAAACAAATCATACTCCGGAGGTTCTGATTTTTATCACCCGCCACCCACAAGCGTAACAATTTCCAGACAATCACCATCGGACAGCATACACGCGTTGAGCTCAACACGACGAATCACTCGTTCATTTACTTCAACCGCTATTGGGCGTTGCTCAAAACCCAAATCTTGAACAACATCCAATGCCGTTGTCCCAACAGGAAAACGACGCGGCAGTCCATTAACAACAAGATGGAGAACCTTGGTTGAAATGGTGTCAGAAGAATTCTCGGGCGTTCTCATCACTGCACCGCCCGAGGACGTGCAACATCTAAGGGAACAAGTTCGCTCACTATCGGCGACGATGCATTTCCCTGCTGCGGAGACCACGGAATGCCATATGCCGCA
>CAXFJI010000306.1:0-3819 GCA_964003275.1 uncultured Planctomycetaceae bacterium | reverse complement strand
CATTGGCCCACCAAATGGTTGCTGCGTTGAAGACGATATTATCTTTGGGACCATCATAAAGAGTTGCTGTGTAATGCCCCACCTTTTTACGTCCGATCGTCGCATCTCCTTCGGCAACCACTTGCATGCCTGGCAGATTCCTTGCAGGCGCACCGTGCCACTCCCAACCAACGAGACCTTGAATTGAATCGCCTTGCTTCATTCCGGTTTCCGCAAACAGCCAGTGGTCTGGGATCGCACAGGTCCAGTCACCAACACCCATGCCGCGTCCGTTTTCAGAATCAAGCCTTCCGCCCATGAGCAGTGCCCCATCGGGGCCCATGTTTAACTCAAAATCTGATTCATTTAGCACTCGCTCGAGGCGGATTCTCCTGGCAGCCTCTGACATGTTTTCTGGCATCGGTAGAAACCAGCCTTCGCGTCTGATACAGCGATTCGGAACGCCGGAACTGGAAGGCTTCATTGGTACGACGCAGAGAACAGAGTTACCACCAAAAAACGCTAGGCTTACGCCAGCATCGCGAGCCTTGATGGCATTCTGATACATCTGTTGACTCCAGTACTCATCATGGCCTACCGAAATGAATCCTTTGGCACGGAGCAGGCCAGCCGGATCTGCATGGGTATCAACGTTTGAGATATAGGACACGTCATACCCGTGCTGCTCAAGCCAATATGACATTGGGAATTCCCATGGAAGATACTCACCGCTTCCGCCTGATGTGTTTATCTTGTTCACGGGATGCGTAAACAAACCGTAGGGGCGATCAAAACTGACCATTCCACTCGGGGCACCAATGCTCTTCCAGTCTTTATGCTCTGTATAAATTGAATAGTCTGCAGGCCATCTGTTGTAGGCAGACCAGGTCAGATCACTACATTGAAAGAGGAGATCACAGGGGCGATCATCTCGAACAATAAAAATGACGTAGCTTTGGACTCCGCTCCGTTTGGCTGTAAGCTTTCCAAGATACACACCGCTAAGCCAGTCACTGGGAATCTCAAACCCAACAGACGGTTCCCATTGACATTCACGGACAAAGTTCTCACCAACGGGAGGATCTGGTTGCGTGGTTCCTTTCACCGCGTCAAAGGTTTTCATCAATCGAGCACCAGTTCCTCCGTAGTAACCTGTGCGAAAGATCTCCAGTTTGAACGCAGAGGCCGGGTTGGTGCTCACCATGACCTGAAGTCTTTCACCCGCACGAATACTGTTGGCTGAACAGTAGCCTTCGATAATCTCGCAACGTCCATTATCAAGAATTCTATTGATCTTGCCGGGGATGGTACGCGTCTTGGTCAGCAGCCAGTCACGGGTACCAGGCCTGGCATTTTCAGCCTGTGTCAAATGATGCACGCCGGAGGCCGACTGCCCGAAGGCTCTTGGAATACCGAGTGCGCCTGCTGTCAACGCAAGGCCCGCTGCCGCTGCGCCTTTGTTCACAGCCCTTCGATGAATACGTCGCCCACTATCGTTGGAATCTGACATGGACTTCTCCCTTCCTTGCGTTTCGCCAAACGAGCTTTGCTGGCAGCTTTCTGGTCACTCGACGCGGAGTAACTTATCACGGAAAAACGCAACATCCGATGGATAGATTGAATTCGCACCAGGATAGAACAGGTCTGCTTCAACACCAAGTTGGTCAGCCTTCTCTTTCAATGACGTCCCAAAGACAACATGATGAATAAGCCAGCCTCTTAAACGTTTTCTATCATTCGGCTTCCTCGCATCTGGCGACATACCATAACTCATGAAGATTGGAGGATCATCTGAAGATATGAGATGCAACGCCGAACATTGCCTTGCCGTTTCATTCGCTGCTTCAATGGTATCTGCACCCCACGTCATCATACGAATCTTTTCTGGATCAGTCTCACCATTAAGGGGCAACAGAAGTGACTCAATCGGAACATTGTCACCCAACAGTGGCAGAATATTGTTGATATAAAACTCACCCTCGGTTGATGTCTGGCCTCCTGCTGTAGCAATACAGAAGAGCCGCGTTGACTCCCTCTCAATCGGATCATCACTCGTGGCATCAGCCATGTCATCGCTATAGGCAAGCCACATGCAGATCTGCGCTCCAGCAGAACCACCGAACGCAGCAACTCGCTCCTTATCGATATTCCATTCATCAGCCTTCGATCGCATGAACTGAATGGCCCGTCTGGCATCATGATGAGCCGTTGGCAATGAATGTGTTGTCCTGAAACGATAGTTAATAGCAGCAACAGAAATTCCTGCCTCAAGCAAGCCTTCCAACTTCTCTTTTTTTAGTTTGTCCTTGCTGCCACTCGTGAAACCTCCACCATGAATGTATACAGCCAGTGGCGTTGGTGATTGAGACGCTGCAAGCCAGATATCAAAAACATTTCGCTCGTCTTCACCATACTGCATATTTTCAAAACTTGGCTTTCGTCGACCCGACGATGTAGCCCGTCCGTCACTCCCCTTGGCTGCCACACTGGAATCAACCTTTTTTTTACGAAGGGCAATGACACGTTGGAGCAGTTGCTTCTTTTCCTCCTCGGAAAGAGTACCGTCCTGATCAAGATCGGCTTTGGGATACCGCTGCATCGCTTGCCGGCTCACAAAAGCCTCTTCCTTCTCAGAGAGCACGCCGTCTTTATTCATGTCCGCCTGCGGAAAGTAACGAAGAATCATTGCCGACATCGTGTCTTCCGCTTTCAAAAACGACACGCTACCCATCAGGCAGCCAAGAACACCAACGTAGAGAACAAGAGAGCTTTTCTTCATATGGCAACCTGTAGATTTCTGGGACAACTTCTTATTGAACTTCACAGCAAGGGTTTTGTTTCGCACAATATTCTCATATCAGTATTTTTTTACATGGATGCTCCGGCGGCCACAAGAATTAAGCCTTTTCACAGCCTGCTTTACCGCCACACAAGTGGGCGTGAAGACGAATCGCTTCAACCGGAGTTGACGCACCCTTCCATAAGGACTTTCACATGAACACACGATGCTTTCAACTGTTTGCGATCCTTGCGCTCTTGAGTCATGGCATGATGTCAAATGTGTTCGGCGGAGACTGGGCCCAATGGCGAGGTCCAAACCGTGATGCAAAATCAAACGAGACGGGACTCCTTGACACGTGGCCAGAGAACGGTCCACCACTCGCCTGGAAAGCAACAGGGGTTGGCGGAGGGTATTCGAGTATTGCTCTAGCCAACGGCCGCGTCTTTACGATGGGCGATCTTGATGATGGAAGTTACGTGATTGTTCTTGATGAAACAGACGGTTCGCCTATATGGAAAACTCGCATTGGTGAAGCCGGTGGCCATAAGCGGTACCCAGGCCCCCGTGGCACACCAACCATAGATAACGGTGACGTTTTTGTTTTAAACCAGTACGCAGACCTCGCTTGTCTGGATGCAGAGAGCGGCACCACAAAATGGTCGGTCAATCTTGTTGATGAATATGGTGGAAAGATGATGTCTGGATGGAAGTACAGTGAGTCTCCGCTTGTGGATGGTGATCGGGTGATCTGTACTCCTGGAGGCACTGACGGCACCCTGCTCGCCTTGAACAGAGAGACTGGAGAAAAACTCTGGCAGACAAAGGGCTGGACTGATCCCGCTGGCTATTCATCTGTGATCATCGCAACGATTGATGGCACTCGACAATACGTGCAACTAACCGGAAAGAGTGTCGCCGGCATCGACCCCAACTCTGTAACCGTTCTTTGGCGAGCAGACCGAGAAGGCAAGACGGCAGTGATCTCAACACCGATTGTTCAAGGGAACACCGTGTTTGTGACCTCAGGCTATGGCATTGGCTGCAATGCGTTCCAAGTC
>CAXFJI010000305.1:0-3829 GCA_964003275.1 uncultured Planctomycetaceae bacterium | reverse complement strand
TGACGTCGCGTGAAGGCATGAATCTATTCCAGGACGGGCGCGTAACGGCCAAGCCAAATAGGCCGATAAAAAGAGGTATCGGCCGTCGTCTGGTCAAAAAACAAACATTCCTAGCTTGAATCCCCCAATTCCCTGTGATCCAGACAGGCGTCAGGGTCTTCCGAGCAATCTGCGTTAAAAAAGGCCGGAAAAGCCATTTAGTGCGATTGGTTCACGTGTGAAAAAGGCTTCTCCGTAGCTTCTTCCAATTACCGACCCCCACCAGACTGCTGCAGCTTCAACACGTTCAAGGACGTTTGGTGACTGAGCGGTATCGGGAAACTGACTTGCGTAGCATGAAATGGATTGTGATTTTTTGTCCCATGTGGAAGTAATATCGACGACGAAAGCTGGGTGACGCACAAGTTTCAGGTGAACGCACCAGTAGTAAAAAATTCTTTCTGGGTGCCATGGTTCATGGGGAAGATCACTTTTTGTGAGTTTTGCCCAGAATCGTGCCGCTTCTACCAGCTTTGTTGCAGCAACATGATCCGGGTGAGCATCTATCCAGTATGGAGCAAATAGCCAGCGTGGTCGAAGTTGACGGATTACGCCTGCCAGTTTTCCTCGGGCAGCAAGGCTCGCACGAAGCTTTCTATTGGGAAGTCCTAGGTTGTCTCTCCAATCAATTCCAAGTGCTGCTGTTGCAGCAAGCGTTTCTGCTGCCCTGATTTCAGGAGTTCCAAGAGGAGTAGGTTCTCCGTCGGTGAGGTCGAGAATACCAACCTTCAGACCTTGGGATCGCATCAATGCGATCGTACCACCCATACCAAGTTCGGCATCATCAGGGTGGGGGGCGATGACAAGAACGTCAAGCATGGCAGAACCTTCGAGCATTGTGAGGTGAATGTTGTTTGAAAATGTTTCACCCAGCATACTCTCCAGAATGAATCACTCTGAGTTATCCACAGAATCTTCGTCAAATCCTCCAGATTCGCTCTTTGAGGCTGTTTGTTCATCCACGCGTAAAGCGGCTGCCCTGGCATCAGTTGAGGCAATGCTGGAATGGGATGAGCGGACGCTTATGCCCGTGAAGGCAGCTTCATATAGAAGTGAGCAGGTTGCTGAAATTGCTGGAATTGTTCATGCGCAGCGAACGGATCCAGCCCGCGGTGAGCAACTTGCCTCCTTAGCGGCTAGCCAACAATTGACAGACAGTTCTCCGCAGGTGCAATCGGCTATTCAACTGATGGTGAGAGATTATGAAAAGCAGTCTCGCTTGCCGACCCGATTAGTGACAGAGTTGGCAAAGACGTGCATTGATGCTCAGCAAGCCTGGGGCGTGGCACGCACAGGCTCTTCATGGTCAACGCTTGCGCCATGGCTTGAAAAAGTATTTGCGTTGAAGAAAGAGCAGGCAGCGTGTCAATTGCCAGATCTCGATCCGTATGACTCGCTTATGGATGATTACGAGCCAGGCGCACGCTGGAAAGCAGTCTCAGAACAATTTGATCGATTACGTCGAGAGATTGTTCCTCTTGTACAACGCTTCAAGGAAGCAAAGTGTCGTCCGAATGACGCAATTATGAGGCGGTGTTACCCAGTAGAGCACCAGAAGAGCTTTGTTCAGAATGTTGCAAAAAAAATTGGATTTGATTTTGAGCGTGGTCGGCTTGATTCAACTGATCATCCATTCTGTACAACGCTTGGCCCTCATGATTGTCGTATTACAACACGTTGGGACGAGCGGTTCCTTCCAACCGCACTTTTTGGTGTGCTGCATGAAGCTGGACATGGTCTGTATGAGCAAGGGTTGCCCTGCGACTGGTTTGGCTTGCCCCCGGGGGAAGCAGCATCGCTTGGGATACATGAATCTCAATCAAGGCTGTGGGAAAATCTCATTGGCCGTTCGAGAGAATTTTGGGAGTGGTGTTTTCCTGTTGCCAAAGATGCTTTTCCAGGTGCCTTAGGTGATGTAACGGTACGGGATGCGCATGCAGCACTGCTGGTGGTTGAGCCGTCGTTCATTCGTGTCGAGGCTGACGAGGTGACATATAATCTCCATGTCATGATGCGATTTGATCTAGAGAAAGCTGTGATTCACGGTGACCTTTCAGTTGATGAACTTCCTTCGGCATGGAATGATCGATTTGAAAGAGACTTTGGGATAAGACCAACCTCAGATGCGGAAGGTGTGTTGCAAGACATTCATTGGAGTGGTGGGCTGATTGGTTATTTTCCAACGTATACGCTTGGAAATATTTTTGCAGCCCAGTTCATGCATGCTGCAACGGAATCAATCGATGGGCTGTATCAGCAGATTCGTGATGGTCATTTTGAGGAACTGCTAACCTGGCTGCGACAGCATGTCCACACTGCTGGCAGAATGTATGCCCCAGTAGATCTTGTGGAAAAAGTGACGGACCAACCGGTCTCCGAGCAATGGCTTGTGGAGAGCCTGATTCGTCGATACGGCCCAGCGTATGGGGTATCCTGAGTCATTTAATGGCTCACTTGAGGGTGTTGGCAGAAGATGCCTTGGCGATGGTAGGATACAGTGAGGGAAACAGACGTCGTGACGGAGAGTTGATGAATGTCAGAAGAAAAAGACGATGATGAAAAAATAGAACAATCATCAGATCCATGGTCGAGTTTCGAAGCAGAGGAAAGAGAAGACTCTCCAAAAGAAAACCTCGATTTTCTTGATGCTTTATCAGAGGAACTGGCAGATAGTGCTGTTCCTGATGGTGTTGACGGTTTCGCTGACCTATCACCGAGTGATGCCTCGCATCTGATGTCATCTGAATCACGAGTTGACGATGACGCACCGTCCGCTCAAATCGAGCAAGGTGGTGGTACTGGCAGCGAAACCACACATGATTCCGATGATGATGATGTGGCTGACTGGTTGAGTGAGCAGGCAGTAGATGGATTTGATACGGGTGCAGAAAATGACACGGTTGAAGGTTCTGAAGAGACAGGGGAGGCCGTCGGTCATTCAAATGGACAAACAGATGTAGAAGCCACAGAGACAGTAGGCGAAACAAGTGAGCATGATGCGGATCGAGAAGAAATTGTGTCATCATTTGAAGACCAAGAACATGGTTCTGAGGGTTCCGAAAAAACCGGAAACAGCGAGTCAGATACGACGATCCCATCAGAAGATGTTGATGAAGCAGAGGCCATTGCTGGCTGGTTGGATGCATCAGCAAATGACTCAGCGGCTGATGAACAATCGTTGGACGTTGATTTGGCTGATGGCGAAGGGGGTGTGTCGTTTGGAGAGGATAGTAGTCAAGTTGGAGATGGATCTTCTGCCCACACGTTAGAAAATCTACACCTGGATTCTGGGGACTCAGAGTCGGTAAACGTCTCGGAGGTCATGAATGACTTTGATGTCGTCTCTGACGGAAGCGGTGATACTGTTTCAACGGTATCGCTCAGCGAAGCGGATGTAGCCGCTGCTCTCGGTAAAGGAACCACAAAGAAGAAATCGAAGGTTGGTGTTCTTGGTCCAGTACTAGGTGGCGTGCTTTCAATACCTGTTGTTTTTCTCATTCTTCTTGGAGTTCTATGGGGCACGGGCAGAGATCCGATACGGATGCGTTCTTGGCTTCCGTCAATACTACTCCCTGGAACGAGTGGAGAAAGAAAGGTTGCCTCAGAGGAAGGACCATCATTGGACGATGTTTCTTCAGAGGGCTCAGGTTCTTCGGGAAAAGAACTACCTGAAACGTCATTAGAAGAGAGTTCATCGAAAGAACAGGCCTCGGATGAAACTGTTGGTGACGGTGAGCCGTTAGCCGAAGGTCCGTTGTCAGAAAGTGCCGGTGATTCTTTGGCTGCAGAA
>CAXFJI010000304.1:0-3840 GCA_964003275.1 uncultured Planctomycetaceae bacterium | reverse complement strand
CACCACCAGAGGAACCTGCACCACCACCAGAGGAACCTGCACCACCACCAGAGGAACCTGCACCTGAGCCACCTGCTGCTCCAAATGAACCAAATGATTCCTTGTCTTCTGCAACCTCAGTAGCCTTGAGTGAAGGAGAAGGTCAATTCTCTGGTTTTATTGGTGATGGAGATAACCAGTCGGCAGATGTTGACCTCTACAGCCTATCTCTTGGCGCAGGTGACACACTTACTATCGACATTGATGCTCGGTCACTCTCTTCGCGTTCCAATCTCGATAGTTATCTTCGGCTCTTTGACGGAGATGGTCGGCAACTTGCTCGAAATGATGATGCCAATGGTTCACTTGACAGTTTCCTGACGTATGGCGTGCAGGCTGACGGGACATACTTCATTGGTATCTCAGCGTATGGAAACTCAAGTTACGATCCTACTGTGCCAGGGACTGGTCGGAATGCGAGTTCATTTGGGCATTTTGAGGCGAGAGTCACAGTCGTGTCGAATCCAGTTGAGCCACCACCAGAGGAACCTGCACCACCACCGCCAATAGAAGCGCCGGTCGAGCCCAATGATTCATTAGCGACTGCTGCATATGTCAACCTTGAGGGTGAATCATTTACGGTTTCGGCAAGGATTGGTGATGGGGCCTACAGACGTCGGGATGTAGATATCTACCAGGTTGATCTCGCAGCGGGTGATACAATCGTTGTTGATGTTGATGCTCGCTCGCTTTCTTCTCCTTCACGATTGGATTCATTTCTGCGTCTCTTTGATTCAGATGGTCGTCAGCTTGCTCGAAATGATGATGCCAATGGCTCACTCGACAGCTTTCTGAGTTATGACGTCCAGACCGAAGGAACATACTTTGTTGGTGTTTCGTCGTATGGAAACTCTCGTTATCGCCCCACTCGTGAGGGTAGTGGTCGTCGTGGACATACAACAGGTCGTTACGAGGCAACCTTTTCTAGAATCGCTCTCTCGGATGGTGATGGAGATGACGGGGGGATTCTCGATGCCGGAGATACTTTGCAAACAGCATTCCAGGTTGATGCAAATTCGGGGCCTGTCAGGTATTCGGGGCAGATTGGTGATGGAGCCCAACGTACACGTGACGTAGACATGTACGCAGTGAATCTTGTTGCTGGTCAGCAAGTCACTGTTGATATTGATGCGAGAGAATTAGCAGGTGGATCGACTCTCGATAGCATGCTCAAGCTTTTTGATGCAGATGGTCGTCGTCTTGCCATGAACGACGACACTCGCTCGTCGTTGGATAGCAGATTAGTATTTACCGCCGAGGTAGCAGGTACATATTACGTCGGTGTTTCTGGGTATGGGAATAGACGATACGATCCAAATCTTGCAGGTTCTGGTCGTGCGGGATCGATTGGAAATTATGAGGTCTCATTTGAGTTTGAGAACGCTTCTCGCATCAATCGGATTTTTGGGTTTAGGGATATTGAAAGAGGTGCCTTAGTCGCTGCATTCGCTCATTACGATGCAGTTGCCGATTGGCTTGATTCTGAGCGTCGTTAGTGTCATCGGTCGTTCGAGTAAAACCATTCTTGAGGGCGTTTTTTGAGGCCATGTTACTCGTGGTCAATAGAGCATCCATACGGTGTGATGTCTGAGTCGGCTTGAATGGCTTTTGATCGTGAGGGACCAAGACGACAGCCGGTGATAATGCTTTTTCCAGCATCTCCTGTCCACAGGATCGAGGATTCTTGAAGGCATGGATTCCGTCGATCTGTCACGGTAACTGCAGACAATGTGACGTCACGTGTTTCATGAAGTCGAATGCCGTATGGTGATGAGTCGAGAATCTGGGTGTTGCTTATTGTGATATTCCTGCAGCCATAACATTCAAGAAGTGCTTCACGCTGAAGTTCTGGTGTATCAGGAAATGCGTGTTGGCCTGATTGACAGTCCTGCAAAAGATTGCTGTTCACAATGCAGTCGTGACTATCCCTGAGGGTTAGTCCTGTACAAAGTTCCTTTTTTTCACCATAGTCAGCATTATGGCCAAAACAGTTATTGCCTAAGATGATTTGGTGACTTTCTTCAATCAGCACATTTCGATTGTGCCCAGAGTAGATATAGTTGCCAGTGATTGAGATGCCCTGAGTTCCTGACAGGTGGATGTTGTTCCATTGGCTCCCAATGAGGTTGCCGCTTATTGTCCACATCCCAACTTGCGGATTTTTGTCGAGTCCTTGACCAATCATTCGGATGTTTGCACCGTTTGGGCTATAGGTTGACTGAATTGTATTACTGCAAATAGTGCCCTCACGAATGCTACCGCTTCTTGCGTCAAGATAGATTTCAGCCGTTGCTTCTTCATCAGCGCCATGGATTTTGTGTGATCGATTATTGTTGTATTCGATGTCATTTCCTGTGATTTGAAGATTGCGTATCTCGCTTTGTTCTATTCGGATTCCACCAAGACGGCAGTAGCTGATATGAGATCCGCTGATAATTGTCTGATGCAGGTTTACATGATCAAGAAAAATGCCAATTCCTTTGTTGAAATAGATGTGACAATTATCGATGAGAACATTTCTCGATCGTCCCGTAAGCTGAATGCCATGCCTTAAGTCACGTAAGAAGACTCCAAAAAGTGAAGGCTGTGTCACGCCATCCATAAGAATGCCATCCGCATCGGGGTGTTGCCCCACAATTTCGATGTCCCTCACAAGGGGCATGCGTTCGTGCATCCATGTTTCACTTCTATAGCTTTGGGGATCGGCTGTACCGCGATGTGAGCCCTTAAAGACGAGCGCGGGCCCAGCACCATGCATCAAGATTCGGGCAGTTGCTCCTTGGCCATCAAAAGACGTCCAGCCGCTACGCTTTAAATCTATGATGAGTGATTTTGTGATCCGATAGACGCCACGAGGGAATGTAATGAGCCCAATTCCTTCATCTATTGCATGTTGTATTGCCGCTGTGTCATCAGTGGTGCCATCCCCTGTAGCTCCAAAATCACAAACGTTAGTCATCTGAAGTCGCTCCTGAATGTGTTCGAGATACTGTTGTAAAACAGAAATAAGGTAAAGTACTTCTGGTGGTGAATACAAATACTAATGATGGAACTATCTGGTGTGCTAAGAGCCTCGTCTCAAGCACGTGTTCCAAATGTGAGTCAAACAGAGGTATGGAGAGTCGTATGTCATCTTCTCGAGTTCCAGGTGTTGTTTCGTTAGTCTTCGTGGTGCTTTCATCTCTGATGAGCTCACGCGTTGTATTGGGACAGCCGAAACAAGCACAGGTGCTTAAAGTAATAACGCATAACGTCTGGTATGGATTTACAAAAAAACCTCAGCCCCGTCATGACAATTGGAAGCAATGGATGGCTCATCAATCGCCCGATGTTGTTTCCCTGCAGGAGCTCAATGGCTTTTCAGCGAACGAGCTCGCAGAGGATGCAGCGTCCTGGGGGCACCCCTACTCAGAAATTCTCAAGCAGGGTGGGTTTCCGACGGGAATTACGTCACGGTACCCAATTTCGCATGTTCGTCGAATTCGAGAAGGATTCCATCATGGTCTTCTCCGATGTCAGATTCAGAACACCTGGTTTTATGTGATTCATTTTCATCCATCAAACTATAGGAAGCGTATCGAGGAAGCAGCTTTGCTAAAGCAGGACATCATGAGTCTTTCAGAGAACAGCCCTCGCATTGTGTTGGCAGGGGATTTCAACGGTTTTTCTCCAGCAGATAAATATCACTATGATGCTGAGGCAGGCCTTATTCCTTTTTTTGAGTGGCTAGACTCAAAAAAAACATCAGCTCGCAATCTCAATCATGGTAAAATTGATTACGGCGGTATTGAAGCTATTTTG
>CAXFJI010000303.1:0-3849 GCA_964003275.1 uncultured Planctomycetaceae bacterium | reverse complement strand
GATTGTGTCTGGTGGTTTTGAAGAAATGTCATACACCACACGATTAATGCCATGCACCTCATTGATGATACGAGTGGATATGCGCCCAAGCATTTCATATGGAAGGTGACTCCAGTCTGCAGTCATGAAGTCTTCTGTCTCGACGGCTCTCACGGCAAGGACATCGTCATAGGTACGGGCATCCCCCATAACCCCCACGCTTTGTATTGGAAGCAGTACTGCGAACGCTTGTGATACTTTCCGCATGAGACTTTCTCTTTCAAGTTCTTCGAGAACAATAGCGTCAGCCTCACGCAGGCGGTCGAGGCGAGGTTTACTGACCTCACCCAGGCAACGAACAGCCAATCCTGGTCCCGGAAACGGGTGTCGCCAAATAATACTTTCAGGAAGTCCTAATTGGAGACCAAGTTGGCGTACTTCATCTTTGAAGAGGTCACGAAGTGGCTCAAGGAGATCAAACTCAAGGTCTTCTGGAAGTCCACCCACATTGTGATGAAGTTTTATGGTGGCAGCTGGTCCATCTGGAGCAGCTCCACTTTCAATAACATCGGGGTACAGCGTGCCTTGGGCAAGATATCGAGCGCCCTCAACCTGAGCTGCTTCATCAGAAAAGCATTCGATAAATGTTTTCCCGATAATTTTGCGTTTCTCCTGTGGCTCAGTGACGCCAGCAAGAACTCTGAGAAAACGGTCTTCAGCTGGCACAACATGGAGGTCTGCTTTGAAATGATTGCGAAATTCATCAATCACAACAGCGGCTTCATTTTTTCGTAGAAGACCGTTGTCGACAAGAATGCAGGATAGCTTTTCTCCAATCGCACGACTCAGGAGTGCAGCAACAACAGCCGAATCAACACCGCCAGAAAGACCACAGATAACTCGATCGTTTCCGACCTGTTCACGTATGGATGTGATCGTACTGTTTGCAAAGTCTTCAAGACGCCATGTGCCAGAACAACCACACGTTGTCTTAAGAAAATTAGCAAGAATTGTTGCACCCGCTGGTGTGTGTGTAACCTCAGGATGAAACTGGAGGCCATACATCATTTTCGTGGTGTGTTTTACAGCTGCAAGTTGGCATGTTGCGGTATGAGCCAATGTGATGAAGTCTTCTGAAATGCTCTCGACTTGATCCCCATGGCTCATCCAGACTTCTGTATGCTTTGGGACATTATCAAAAAGTGGATCAGAAGATGTTACCGTACAGGAGGCTCTACCATATTCGCGAGCCTGTGCCTGCCTCACATTCCCCCCGAGAGCCTCGCAGACTAATTGCATGCCGTAGCAGATGCCAAGTACTGGAATGCCAAGGTCAAATATGCCTGAGTCACAGCGAGGGGCATCATTCTCATAAACACTCGAAGGCCCACCAGATAGAATTATGCCTTTTGGATCTAATTCTTTTATGCGATCCACAGATATATCATTGCGAACAATTTCACAGTACACATGCTGTTCGCGGACACGGCGAGCAATCAGTTGGGCATACTGGGATCCAAAATCAAGTACAAGGACACGTTGCGACTGTTGTGGGGCGAGTGACATGCTAACTAGTTACGAACCCAATGGAAAAACGGAAGAGTATAGGAGTCTTCGACATGAACTGCGAATGTGCCGTATGATACACGGGCGATTTGCACGTATTTCAGATTTCTAACCTTTAGTAGAGCCTTATGTTCACCCTTCTTACTAATGATGACGGCATCTTTGCTCCGGGTTTAGCTGCCATGGAAAAGATGCTAAGGACGTTTTGTGAAGTAGATGTTATTGCTCCCTCAACGGAACAAAGTGGTGTGGGGCATTCAATAACATTTCTGACTCCATTGACTTCAAAAGAGGTTTTTGCAAACGGTCAGCACCGAGGATGGGCTGTGGATGGCAGCCCTGCTGATGCGGTGAAACTTGGGATTGCTGAGTTTTGCCCAAGGCGGCCCGATCTTGTAATCAGTGGAATCAATGGTGGACTGAACGCTGGTATTAACGTGCTGTACTCAGGAACGGTTGCGGCTGCAATTGAAGGTGCGTTCTTTGGAATTACAAGTATTGCTGTTTCACTTGAGTGGGATGATAACCCTCAATTCGATCGGGCAGCTGAAATAGCTCGTGATGTCATTCAGTTACTCCTTGCCCGTCAACCTGCTCAAGGCAGCCTGTTCAACATCAACATCCCGACGTCAGCCCTCAGTGGAACGCCTGAACTCCAGGTTGTGCCAATGAGTGTTGCAAGATATGGAGAGGCTTTTGAGCGTCGTCAGGATCCTCGTGGGCGTTCATACTGGTGGGCGACAAACGATCCTCCACCTCCACCGTCTCCGTTAGCATCTGACATCACTGCCCTTGCAGCCGGCAAAGTCACCCTTACTCCTCTTGATTACGATCTCACCCACCGCTCTGGATTAGATGACCTTGCAGCTGGCAAGTGGCCTATTTCAGGAAGCTGAAGCTCTCACGAGTGTGAAGCTAGGCAGGGTTTGCCGCAGGCGTGTTTTTTTCCATGTACGTATATTGTTTTTGACGAAATCATTACTGAGCATTTGTCGGTTATTTGGATTGTAGTTTTTTTGAAGCCTACAACGGTCGACAGAGCCTTGTCAGTCGAATGCAACGCAGGTGAGGGTTAGGTTGTTTCAAGGGGGCATGAATGCGTGTTTTAAAAAAGATCTTGCACTCTGTGATAGCTACTTCGATGGTTCTTGTTTCCATCGAACAGGCTCCAGTGGAAGCAGAAGGTATGACGGCAAGTCCATCAGGCGTTCCTGTGCCTTTAGCAGATCGTGAAGGTGTTTCATCGCCCATGCGGCCCATGCCTTTGTACGATTGGAAAGACGAGGATTACCAGTTTTTTCCTTCCCTCATAACTGCTCAGTACCCTCCTTCAATCGAAGGGCATACAGGGCATACAGGGCATACAGGGCAGACAAACACTCGTGCTTCGAAAGGCTGTGTGCATCGGCGATGTCGTTGTCATTGTGGTCCCCAATTCTATCTTGCCCCTGTCGTCGGACCTTCTTTCGGGACCTTTACAAATGATGCGATTCCTTCTTCAACAGAATCCTTATTCACGGCTGGAGGTGCTGTGGGTGTCGATCTTCATCCGCAGCATTCTGGCTGGCGCTTTGATTTTGAAGCTCGGTACCGCGATCCAATTGGGAATACGGCAACCGTAAGTAGTGTTCCGGTAAGCGTGCGTGCTGAGCAATTGTGGTCAACACTTTTTAATGCTTACCGAGATGTAGCGATCACAGATTCTCTGGATCTGTATATCAATGGGGGTATTGGGGCTGGTGGGTACCAATCGCATTATGTAGGGAGTAATACAACCACGAATACAGATGTTGCTGGAGGGCGTGACGTTGGTAGTTTTGCCTGGCAAATTGGAACTGGTGTTGCTTGGGAAATTTCGAGACGGATAACGTTTGACGTTGGGTATCGGTTCTTTGAGATTGGTGGAGGTACGACCACAGTGACAACGATACAATCCGGAGTCATTCAGAGTACAAGCAATATCGCATCCGCCTTCAGTGCAAGTGAGGTGTTGTTTTCACTGAGGATTTATGAGCCATTCCAGAAGTGGTGGTGATCGTTTATCGCGTCTTTGACATTCCATGTATTGCATTGTCAAGCAGAAAAAAGTCTTGCTTGGTATTAGAACATCGATGCAATGACGACAAGTACCAGAACAGCACCAGTAATGAGTACAACCCAAAGCACAAGCGATTGATTGGTCGTGCTGTTTCCTGTCTGAGATGTCATGTTTGATGCCTCAGTATTTTCCAGTTCACGTGGTGGTTTGGTAGAGGTTTTGGCCGAGGGAATTTGAGTTTGTGCTGTTGGTGCTGTTGGTGGACG
>CAXFJI010000302.1:0-3867 GCA_964003275.1 uncultured Planctomycetaceae bacterium | reverse complement strand
TTGATACCCAAAAGGACTACGATGCCTTCGTCGAACGATGGAAAGAACATCAACAGCCAGGCACCGGCATCTGACGGCTACTCTTTGACACGCTCCAGATAGTCACCGGTCCGAGTATCAACCTTGACCAGCTCTTCCTGTTCAATAAAAGCAGGAACCATCACTTCGGCACCGGTCTCAAGCTTGACAGGCTTTGTCAAATTGGTTGCCGTATTTCCACGAACCGCTGGTTCGGCATACTCAACCTTGAGAACCATTTGTTGCGGAGGCTCCATCGAGATTGGGTTCCCGTTGTATAACAACATGGAACACACCGTACCCTCCTTGATCCATTTCCATGCATCATCAATCTGGTCCTTTGTCAGTTCATATTGCTCATAACTTTCATTATCCATGAATACAAACTGCTCACCCTGTTTATAGAGAAACTGTGCGTCGATGGAGGTAATATCTGCAGCGTCGAGTGAATCTCCACTTTTATACGTGCGGTCAAGGACCGTCCCTCTGAGTAAGTTACGGAGCTTACATTTATAGAGTGCCTGACCTTTTCCCGGTTTCACAAAGTTACATTCAATCATGATGTACGGATCACCATCGATCTGAACTTTGAGCCCCTTTTTGAATTCACTGGTGTTGTAGGCTGCCACGGCTTGTATCACTCCTGTTCTAGCTTACATTTTTCTCTACAGCACTTTCATACCGTATTCCAGTGACAAGCGTCGCTACATTTATGCAGTCTGTCAACGTCCATCACGACCGAGCGAAGCCCATGATACAGAGTGATACCCAAACTCCTCTACGAAACACGTCTTGGCAGCGACAGCTCGCAACGGCCATTCGAACCCCAGAAGAACTGTGCGACTTACTCGATCTTCACCAAGACACCCTGCCCCAGTCAAAAACACCAACACGTTCTTTCCCCTTTCTTGTGACCAGAAGTTTTGTCTCTCGCATCCATAAAGGAGACCCTCACGACCCGCTCCTCCTGCAGATCCTTCCGCGCGACCTCGAAGATAAAAAAACCGAGGGATTCACCGCAGATCCGCTTCAGGAAAATGATCATGTCACTGCACCGGGCCTCATACAGAAATACGCTGGCCGTGCTTTATTGATGCTTACCAGTGCCTGTGCCATCAATTGCCGATATTGTTTCCGAAGAGCGTTTCCGTATGCAGACAACGGCGTTCAAACGTCGAAACTGAATGAAGCCCTCCATGAAATCTCTCGCACCAAAAGCATTCACGAAATCATTCTATCAGGTGGTGATCCGTTGCTGGTAAGTGACGAACGTCTACAGTCTGTTCTTCAACAGCTGAGTACTATCCCACACCTACGTCGCCTACGGATTCATACTCGCCTTCCAGTCGTACTGCCAGAACGAGTGACAGACACACTCATTACAATGCTGGCTACAACACGTCTTGCGACCACTGTTGTCATTCATGCAAACCATGCGCAGGAACTGGATGATACGGTTGAAAAGGCGATGCACAAACTTCGCCACAGCCACTCCATACTCCTTAACCAATCTGTGCTTCTTCGAGGCATCAATGACTCGGCCGATGCGCTTGCAACGCTTTCCGAGCGACTCCTTGAAATCGGGGTCCTCCCATACTATCTCCATCTACTCGATCGAGTCAGCGGCACCTCACATTTCGAGGTTGATAAGCAGACAGCTAAAAAAATTCATACGGCTCTCCAGAACCGCCTGCCAGGATATGCCGTCCCACGTTTAGCCCAAGAGGTGCCCGGAGCTCCTGCGAAACACTGGATCGGTTGAGATAATGCCGTGAGAGTGAGATAAGAGAAAGACTGGAGGATACATATGAAAACGTTGATCGGTGTGGATGGATCGCAAGCGTCTTTAGATGCTGTCAAACTTGCAGGTCGACTCATGAATCCTGCATCCGATCGAGTTGCTATTTATTTCTCTCCAACAGAGCTTGAAAAACGCCTGTTTGGAAAAAGCCGTAAGGTCATTGAAGGTGCTGCTGCTGCTCTTTTTGAGGAGTCATGCAAGCTCTTGCCAGATACCGTAAGCAACCATGCAGAGTTGATCTGCTCATCAAAGCCTGCTGCCGTCGGTATTCTTGAATCCGCATCCGGTTGGCACGCAGATCTTATTGTTATTGGAGCACGTGGCCATAGTTCAACCGAGCGCCTCCTCTTGGGTAGTGTCTCTCGGGCTGTTGTTCATGCTGCACACTTGCCTGTTCTTATTACACGGACTCCGGCGGATGACCATGATCTCACCGTGATGGCCTGCCACCATATGGCAAGCGAAGCAGCAATGATTCAAACCATCAATGCCATGTCGTGGCCAGAATCTGCGATTGCGAAAGTGATTGGTGTTACTGAATCGATGTTAGCCGGCCCATTACCCACGTGGCTTGAAAAACGTGTCCGCGATCCTGATACCGCTGCCATTGCAGATGCCTGGAAACAAGAGCACGACGATGAAGTTGCTGCCCTTAACCAGCTTCTGGAAAACTTTCAAAAACAACTACCGGAAGTCTTCAGGAAACATGCACCACTGGTTGAAGAAGGCAATCCAGGTGAAAAAATTCTTGAACGCGTGAAAAAAGATCACACAGACGTATTGGTCACAGGTAGAACACCGTCTGACCGACTGACCCGATGGTTACTCGGCAGTACATCAGAAGCTCTCTTGACCCATTCTCATTCAAGCGTTCTGGTTGTTCCAGTCGAGAAAAAGCAGACTCACTGAATACTTGTTGACTTACCACCACCAACGATCAGCAGGTACGTCCACTGCAGCATGTGCCTTTGATACTTCTCCCTTTTCATCCATGAGCAGATTAGAGGGGTCAATGGCCATCCCAGCCTGAATCGTGACTCCACCGCCAATTGGTGTAACCAAACGAGAACCTCGCCATACAGCATTAACCGCTGTTTCAACTTGAGAGACCGGCTGGAGTGTCTCAATTGGATAAACCCCCTCATCACGAAGGTTTGTAGCACCCCAACCTATTTTTCCGTATGCATCAAACTCCTGCATCCATGCTGCAACAACAGCAAGATCGACAAGTGATCGAAGCTGTGCATACACGGGACTTTTTGCTGCGATCTCAGGGTATTTCTTCGTAAAGGCTGTTGTAAAAAGCTTACTCGCCTGACTCTGGCGATCGGCTGACATGCGTCGACCATCTGGGAGAACGACCTCATCAGCACCAACAAGTTGAACTCCTTGTCCTGTCAGCTCAATGGCTAAGTCATCTTCACTTACTCGGACCCGCTCATACTTTGGAACAAAATACCATCGCTGAAGTGCATTTGCTGCAACTGACTGTGAACTCGAAAGTTGTACCCAGGTACTCATTCTCACCGGAGGTGGTTCAAGTCCAATACCAATAAGTTTCATTCGATAATCCGCTTCAACAAGAACATGTGCAAAGTGTGTCGCGGGAGAGATGCCGTCTACACGAACAGTTTGCAGGCCAAGCGCTTGTTGCATGCCTCGAACAATACTTATGACATTACCTTTTGGATTGACTCGACCGATACTCTGGATGAACTTTTGTAAAGCAGCAAGTCCTTCCTGAGTTGGGTCAATAGAGCAACCAATGAGGTGACTTGACGGTTGTCCAGGAGCAAAACCTCGAAGTGCCGCAGCAAGATCCTCCAATAAGAGTGTGGGAGCACCAGACACAGCACCAACGGTACGACCTGCAGCATCCATCATCCACGGTTCTGCTGGTCCGGCAAGGACGATTTCTCCCTTTTCATTCCCCTTCCCCGGATATACGAAGACGTACTGAAGCCTTGTCATTCCTACGAGATTGACCATTTCGTCAGGAAGACTCTGACCGGCTGACAGCATCTCAACCATTTCATTATCTAACCTTG
>CAXFJI010000301.1:0-3877 GCA_964003275.1 uncultured Planctomycetaceae bacterium | reverse complement strand
ACTCTTTGGTGTCGATAAACGTTCACTCCACGTCAACCCGCCGTCTTTGCTCCGTTTGTAAACAATGCCCCCTCTGCCATGTCCTTTGGGATACACACATAGCATCGTCTTGCCATCTTCCAGCAGACACGTTGTGGGATGGCCGAGGTACTGCCCGGCCTCGCGGTCAACTACCACCTGATGCGACACCCGGTCATTGAGGTCGATTAGTGTCGGATACGCAGGTTCCTCACCTCGTGCTGGCGCAATGCAGGCAACGGCAATGAAAAGCAGAACGACAGTTCGCATTGTAGGTCTCCAAGCATTCATTTTCATGCGATGACGTGGCTTGAGCCCTCGAATATGTTGTGCCATTCCATCACCAACGTTTTCTCTATCACCGCCATCTCGCCCCCAACGGATCAGTGAGGGCACGTGGTACAGCATAGAGTCTGCATTCATGTCTTGAATAGGCAAGGTCGTCCATGAACATTCATGGCGGGTGACGGCTCTGAAATCGGATCGTTGTCAACCTTTCCTGCATCAGGTTGAGTCAACCACATGCTCGGGACGGCCTATGAGCAACAATCAACTGTGGACGCAATCGGCTTCACTCTACTTGCCTGTTTCCACGGCCATGGATCATTGGCTTTCGTACACGTGACACCCAAAGCATCATACGCGTTCCTTAGACAGCCAGACTGTACGAGCACCGATTTTCAGCGCAAGATGGAACTCTGTCTTCTTTCTCTACCATAGGACATGAGCATGCATCGATACCTCACACTCCTGTTACTGTTTCTGCCCTTACCACTGAGCGCCGCAGAACGCCCGAACATCATTCTGATCATGGTCGACGACATGGGGTTTTCCGATCTTGGGTATCACGGCGGCGAAATCAATACACCCAATATTGATGCCTTGGCTCATGGTGGTGTCCGCTTCTCTCAGTTCTATAACAGTGGTCGATGTTGCCCTACCCGTGCAACCTTGATGACTGGCAATCATCCTCACCAAACGGGCATTGGTCATATGACGCTGTCCCCGAATAAAAAACCAAGCAAGAAACCAAAGCCTCCGGCATATCAGGGATACTTGAACGAACACTGCGTCACGATTGCTCACACTCTGCAAGCAACCGGTTACACAACCCTGATGGCAGGCAAATGGCACCTTGGTCACTTCCAAAAGTCCTGCTGGCCACTCCAACGCGGCTTCGATCAATACTTTGGAACGATATCTGGCGCTACACGGTTCTTCCATCCGGAACACCCCCGTGGCATGACATTGGGAAATGATCTGATCGACGTGCCAGTCAGTACGACCAATAAAGCGTTCTACACAACCGACGCATTCACCGATCACGCCATTCAATTCGTGTCAGACCATCAAGCAAATGCAACGACCAAACCGTTCTTTTTGTATCTGGCATACACAGCACCGCATTGGCCACTTCAGGCACACGAAGATGATATCGCAAAATATCGCGGCACCTATCGTGCGGGCTGGGATGCACTGCGTGCATCACGTTTCCAACGTCAAATCAAACTCGGACTGATCACGAACAATACGAAGCTCTCGCCTCGAACGCCCACCATCCCTGACTGGGACTCACTGGATGCAGACAAACGTGATGAAATGGATCTCAAAATGTCGGTGTACGCCGCAATGATTGACCGAGTGGACCAGAATGTCGGCAAGCTTGTCGCTCACCTCAAAACGACAGACGCACTCGATCATACACTGATCCTGTTTCTATCCGACAATGGCGGCTGCCAAGAAGGTGGCATGCTTGGACGAGGTGAGTTCTATGATGTCGGACAGCGCAATCAGCAGACCAACAACAGCTATGGCGAAGCCTGGGCCAACGCCAGCAATACACCCTTCCGACTCTACAAACATTTCGCACATGAAGGCGGCGTTTCCACGCCATTCTTCATGCACTGGCCGGAAAAGATTCAGCCACAAAAAAACTGGTTCCGATCACCTGCTCAGTTGATTGATGTCGTACCAACATTACTCGATATCGCAGGAGCAACTCACCCGACACAATTCAACGGCAACGATATCCCGACACTCGATGGAATCTCGTTACGCCCAGCCTTCACGGGTAATTCACTTCGTCGGAGTGAACCGATCTGCGTGGAACATGAAAACAATGCTTTTATTCGCGACGGCGACTGGAAACTGGTCGGTCGTGGCGTATCACCAGCTGCTGGCATCGTCAACGCAAAGTGGGAGTTGTACAACATCGCCAAAGATCGGACAGAAACGACCAATCTCGCACAATCAGAACCAGCACTGGTAAAAAAGATGTCTGACGCTTGGGCTGCATGGGCCCAACGCGTCAATGTCTACCCAAAAAAATAGCTCACCGTACTCACTGGCACTCCTTTTCTACACCAACGTTGCGAGTGGAATCGGGATGCTCTCAATGCAAACAACAGTTCGCCAAGACAACGAGAGAACATGAAGACACACGCCATCATTGGTCAGATCATTTTGTTGGTAAGCATGGCATTCAATGCCAATGTGTTCGCTGACCAGATTCTGTGGACGCAATACTGTCAGCATCAGGGCACCATGAAACTGCTCGTCCACCTTGATACTGATCCCACAGAACCGATGAACGTGAATCCGCAACAGGTACAACTCTGGTTGCGAGGACAGGCGGAAGATGAGTGGACATTGGCCGACTCCCAGCCCGTTGATCATCTCACAGCGACAGCACTGTTTGTGCGGCAGGACTGGCCCCGAACGTCTCGTATCCTGTTCAAAGTTACCTGTGGAGAATATTCATCCGAAGGGATTTTTCGGGCGGAACCAGAAAACCATGCAGTTTTGAAGGTAGCCGGCCTTTCATGCCATAAAGATATCGGGTGGCCATGGACAGAGGCCATTGCGGAAGTCATCTCCCACGATCCTGATCTCGTTATTTTTACAGGAGACCAAATCTACGAGAATGACTATGACAGCCCAATGTTCCGCGCAGAAACCACAGAAGACGTTCCGAAAGGAATGAAAAATTACCTTGAGAAGTGGCGTAAGTTTGGTGAGGCCTTTCGCGAACTGATGCGGAATCGACCGACAATCATGATCACCGATGATCACGACGTGTTTGCCAATGACCTTTGGGGCAACGGAGGAGTACGGATGGACGGTAGTCGCACAACAGGAGGCTACCCAACGCACCCGGACTGGGTAAACGCTGCGGAGTTCACCCAGACAGGACATCTTCCGGATGCGATTCATCCTGGACCACACGGAGATGGAGTCACCGCATACTATACGGCTCTGGAATACGGCGGAGTACGGTTTGCCATTCTAGAAGATCGCAAGTTTAAGAGCCCACCATCGGAAGTAATTGACCAGGCCATTGCTCCTGCAGGAACCAAGCAAAGTTCCAAGATTGAAGTTGTGAAAGATCCTGACTTTGATTGCCGGACACTTGATCGGGACGACCTTCAACTCCTGGGAAGAGAGCAGGAGGCCTTCCTGAAGGGTTGGGCAGCAGACCTCATCGCATCAGGGGATTTGGGAGCGATCATATCTTCAAGCCCTTGGGCACATATTGCGATGTATTCTCCAACCTCTGCCGATCTTGATTCCAACGCATGGCCACAATCGGGCAGGAATCGAGCGCTGAAAGCGATCGGAGATGCACCGGTCGTTATGTTTCACGGAGACGTTCATCTTGGAACGCTCGGACGTCATGGCGTTGACGAATTCAATGACGGACCCGTGACCTACTCTTTTCCATCTTTTTCCTCCCGTGCCAGTCGTCACTGGGAACCCCTTGTAGATGGCAACAATCGTCTCCCTGGTGTACCCCGTGACACGGGTGAGTTTTATGATCGTTTTGGAAACAAAATCACTGTCTACGGAGCAGGCAACGACC
>CAXFJI010000300.1:0-3922 GCA_964003275.1 uncultured Planctomycetaceae bacterium | reverse complement strand
AGATAGTCAATACGCAAGCTACCAAAGACCTCACAAATCGTATCAGAGACGAATCGAATACCATCTTCGAAAGCCTCATCGTGCTCATCAGCGATTTCACCAACAATTTCCTCAAGTGCATCTTCGATAGTTACCAGGCCTGAAACGCCTCCGAACTCATCGGTCACTAATGCAAGATGTGTTCGTCCACGCTGAAGTTCTCGCAGGAGTTTCTGAACACTCATTGATTCTGGAACAAAATAGGGCGGCCGAAGAAGTGGCCGTAAGTCATGTTCTTGTTCAATGCTTTTTCCAGGAGACTCGACAAGTTTTGAGAGGAGTTCGCGGGTGTGCAATATCCCAATGATGTCTTCGGGTGATTGGCCCCATACAGGAAGTCGAGTGTGAGCACTCTCTGTGATCATACAAATAGCTTCGTCCCATGGCGTGGCCATAGGAATTGAAATCATATCTGTTCGAGGTGTCATAATCTGTCCGACACGTACATCATCAAGGTCCATAACTCCTTCAATCATTGCTCGTGTTGTACCAGGCAACCAGCCTTCACGATGAGCTTCATCCACAACAGCGAGGAGTTCATCCTGACGGTCATCTTGGTCGTCGGCTAATGAGCGACGCCCAATTTTTCGTGACAGAGAAGTTGCAATGTTTGAAAGAAATCTCACCGATGGTGCAGTTGTTGCGACAACAGGTTTCCATAAATTCCATGTCACAACAACAAACCAAGCACCCATGAATTTTGTGAATAGCATTGGAGCAACCACAAGCATTGCCCAGGAGAGTACGATCCAGCCCCCTGCGCTAGAAAGTTCAGCCGCAAGTGAATCATTGCTATTCGTAACGAACCATTGGTGCGCCAAGAGTGTTGCGATTGCTGCCGCAGTCACAACAATTGAAGAAGCAATAAAAGCTATTGTTTCACTTCCACGAATGATCTGCTCGCATCGCTCCGGTTGTCCACGACGGTTACATATCTCCTCGATTCGGTGACGCTGAGCGCCCCGGATTGTTCGAGATTGAATAGCTGCGAGCGCGGCAATGGAAAGAAAGCCGATTGCGGATTCAATGCCAAGAGTTTCAGGAACGTTCATACAACGAAAAGTGGAAGTATCAAAGTGTCAAATGTGGAGGTGCGGGAAGTCCGATTGACTTCATAACTGTTTTTTCACGAAATCGCATCTTCTGGCGATCTTCGACTGTTTGATCGTCATAGCCAGTCAGGTGCAAGATGCCATGAACGAGGTAGTAGGCAATTTCAAGGTGTGAAGTCCAGCCCTCATTCGCTGCGGCCAATTCACGGGATACTCGTTCTGCTGTTTCTACGCTGATGACGATATCACCACGAAGAATAGTATCTTCTTCACATCCGAGATTGAATGTAATGACATCTGTAGGCGTTGGGTCGTCAAGCCACTTCCCATGAAGTTTAGCCATACTCTGGTCGTCCACAAGAACGATGCTCAGTTCAGCTGATACAATATTTTCAACGTTGAGTGTATTTTGTGCCACAGACTTAATGTTCTTCAAATCAACTGGAAGAGTCTTTTGTTGATCAAGAACCTCAATCGAAACTTCTCTTAATGAGGCATGAGCCATTCGGCGAGTTTCGGCCACGACTATGCTGTCCTCTGGTCAGGATACTTGACTCGGCCGTGGTAAACGGCCGTGAGGCTTTTTACGAGGCTTTGTTCAATAATTTCAAGTTCTTCAAGCGTCAGTCCACAGTCATCAAATTGACCGTCGAGAAGACGCTTTATTGCAAGATCGTGAACAAGACCTGCAATCCGTGAAGGAGTTGGTTCGGTTAAGGCTCTACTGGCACTTTCTGAAGCATCAGCAAGCATCATCACCGCAGACTCGCGAGTTTTTGGCTTGGGTCCAGGATACCGATATGTCTGTTCGTCAACCTCAGGATCATCAGGGCTTGCTTGTTTGCGCTCCGTTGCCCTGCGATAGAAGTATTCAACGAGAGTTGTTCCGTGGTGTTGTGCTATGAGATCGATGATCGGTTGGGGGAGATTGTATTGACGAGCTAACTCGACTCCCTCTTTCACATGAGCAATAATAATGAGCGTGCTCATCGCCGGCATAAGTGACTCATGGCGATTTTCATCACCTTGATTTTCAACAAAATATGCCGGCTTCAGCATTTTGCCAATGTCATGAAAATACGCGGCGACACGAACTAAAAGGCCACGGGCTCCGATGGCATCTGCTGCTGCTTCCCCAAGGCTCGCAACATTAATGGAGTGGTTGTAGGTGCCTGGAGCACGTCGGACAAGCTCCTGAAGAAGAGGATGAGCTACATCTCCAACTTCAAGTAAACTTAAATCTGTAAGCACACCAAAAGTTCTTTCAATGAAGGGAAGTAAGCCGGTCATAAGAAAACCTGCCAGGACTGCCCACGCTCCACTACGCGCTGCCTCATACAGCAACTGTGTGCTAAATGGACGTTCAACAATAAGACTTGCGCCTAATTGTGTGCTAAAAGCAACAACGCCGGCCCAAAGGCCCACGTAAATCAGCTTGCTGCGACTTCGAATACTTCCCATCCAGAAGACAGCTGCTGCGGAAGCAGCTGTGAGAGTGAGGTATTCTGATAATCCTCGACCAAGTCCTACCACAGCAACCAACGCGACTTCTGCTGCAAGCAGTAAAGCAAGGTCTTCGTCATAGGCGATGGCGATGGTCATTGCAAAGACTAAGAGAGGCACAATCTCTGCTCGCCATCCTTCTCCAGATGCAAATATACAGATCACAACAGTGAGCACTGACAAAGCTACAAGCGTGGAAATACCTGCGAGATCATCAAGGAGTTTGTTATGGTGAAGGTGAATATAGAATCCCGCTAACGCGAACATTGCAACAAAGAGTCCAAAAAGAGATGCCGCACGGCCCGCTCGACTTTGGCCACTTTGTTGAGCAATGAATTCTTCGTGCTCGCTTACGAGAAGAGACATGGTGTCTGCATCTACAGGAAGCCCTGCCTCCGCAAGTACTTCGCCTTCGGCATAACGTGAAAATTGTTGAGGTGTTTTTGCAACAGCATCTTCTTTTGCTTGTGTTGTCGCATCTCGATCAATCTCAAGAGATCCTGACAGTCGTGGCTCAATCCAAGACACAAGACGATCTACAAATACCCCTGCGCCCAGTTCATCTTCCAGGCTCGACTTGAGCTCCACCTTTACTTCACCAAGTAATACTTTGGCTACGGGGACCCTTGTTGTTTCCACCGGCGCCCCGAGAGGATGAATATCGATCTCCGTTTGGCTTCCCTCGTCAATGTCATGCTGAATTTTTTCAAGAACACCATATTTCTCAGTCTCTGAAAAAGCCCGGTCAAGTGCTTTTTCAAAAGATAACTGCTTGTCTTTTGAATCAACTTTTCCTCGAAATAATTGGAAATGGTTTTCTGCATCTCCAATGAGCTGTCGATTTGCCAATTCTTGGGGTGAAAGAGGAGATTCCTTCAGCGAATCACGGTCAGTATCTGGTGGAACCTCTAAAATCCCGGCCTCATCCTCACTTGGCGTGAGGTTCATTGGCGTCACATCAGGAGGCTCTGGTGCTATGGGGGCACGAGCAGCCGGGTTGTCTTTGTCGGCTGGTGGTGGAATAGGAATGAGCTGAAGCGCATCAGTGGCTTCCGGAGCAAATTCAAGCCATGCTTCTCGTGAAACAGCTGCAAGAGTATCCGAAGCCGCAATTTCGAGGACTCGATTCTTTAGTCCGTCGCGAAGACGGACAATTGGAGACGTGTCCTGTGCATAGACAACTCGAACCTGAGCTGCAGCGCGTTCCTGAAATGTTCGAGTTCGCTCAGGATCTGGCTGTTCAAAGGGGACTCGTGCCACGACGCCGCGTGGTGGCACACTCCCAATTTGAAACGGGAGAGGTTCTGTCCAACCGTGCAAAAGGATCA
>CAXFJI010000299.1:0-3923 GCA_964003275.1 uncultured Planctomycetaceae bacterium | reverse complement strand
CAACGTGACATCTGGGTAATGATGGCCGGTTATGCCGTCTGCGTCCAGCAATGATTGCTCAAATGAGCATCTCATCGTCAAAATCCTCGATCCATGATCAGGGATGGAGCGTACCCTTTGACTATGAGCACTCGCCTTCCCCGCACAATTGTTTTGGGACTATTCTGTTTCCTCGCAACGTTGCCCTCCGCCATTCTCGCAACAACGCCAACCGCAGTTGTCAACGATGATGCTCTTACGAAACGATTCCTGTCAGAGCTTTCTCGCCTTGTAGATTCCCAGCATGCTCATACGAACAGCACGCTCAACGCAGAGCAGGCTGCTGTTCAACTGGTGGCTGCTGAGGGCAAGACAGTACACCTTGATCGCTCACCAACGCTCTGCTCACTCGCGAACAAACAATCTCTCTATGATGCCGTTACGCCAGCGATTGTCGTGATTGGATCAATCTATAAGTGCGACAAGTGCAACGACTGGCACCTCGGAACCATGGCAAGTGGGTGGATTCTTTCAAGCACTGGACTTGTTGTCACGAATCACCATGTTCTCAACGAAGCTGCCTCTCATCACTTTGGAGTCATGACGGCTCTGGGAAACGTGTACCCCGTCATAAGCATCCAAGCAGCCAACAAGGCTGGTGATGCGGCAGTCCTCAGGATTGATACACGAGATGATCAACTTCCGTCTATCTGTCTTGGTGATCATCCCGAGTGTGGAGACGCCGTCACCGTCATCAGCCATCCAGCCGGTCGTTTCTACAGTCTGAGTAAAGGTGTCGTGTCACGCTTCCATTGTGGCACTCTGAAAACTGAATACCATTCGACCGCATCTCCAATCTGGCTGAGTGTCACTGCCGATTACACACTGGGCAGTAGTGGCGGACCCGTATTCAATACTGATGGACAGGTGATCGGAATGGTCTCCCGAACCTATTCAACGCAAAGCAGCAAACACAACCGCCGTTATGATACGCTCGGCAATCAGATGGTTTTCAAAGATTGTGTCTCGCTAAACACCCTGCTCGCTCTCATTGATCAGACCTATTAGGCCGCAGACGCATGAGTGTCGCCAGCTAGCTCTTCTGCTGGGTTGGTCTCATCAAGACATCATGAACCTGCACATGCTGTGGACAGGAAAGCATATACGCCACCGCTTCGGCAACATCTCCTGCCTCCAGAACCTTGAATTGACTATAGACGTCCTGAGCTTTCTGTTCCGACTTGAGATAATGACGTGCAAATCCAGTCTCAACAAACCCTGGACAAATTTCACCGACACGAATCGCATCACCAGCCTCTCGCAGTTCCATGCGGAGTGCTTCGGTCAACGCTCGAACGGCATGCTTTGTTGCTGAGTAGAGCCCTGCCCCAGCTGGAACACGTTGACCAGCCATTGAGCCAATATGAATAATGTGACCAGCACAGTCCCTCCTTCGCATATCAGCAACAGCCTCTCGAGTGCAGATACACAGCCCGAGAACATTGACATCGAGCATCTCACGCCACTCATCAACCAGTCCTTCTGCAAGTGGTGCTGCATGACCAAGCCCTGCGTTATTAATCATCACATCGACACCACCAAAACGCTCACGAGCTAATCGAAATGCTTCCTGCACCGATTGCTCGTCGCGCACATCACACTCAACTGCCAAAGAACGATGACCAGCAGGATCAGCAGCCAGGAGAATCTCTGACACGCGATCCACCCGTCGCGCGCACCCCACGACGTGCATCTCTTCAGCAAGCAGTCGTTTGGCAACGGCTGCACCAATACCACTACTGACCCCCGTAATTAAGGCAGTCTTTCCCGACCACTGTTGCATTCCATGTGATGACTGATCTGACATCTGAACTACGATCCTTGCTTGGAGAAGATGAACGCGCGGCATTGCGACACAGATCCGTGTTCATGACGCAACCCATGGCATCATACAAAGACACGCCACTGCCGTCAGATCACATGGGTTTCTCCCTGCAATGGAACCCGCTACCGCACCCCTCGCCTGCGTTTCTTGGTCTTGCCTGCTGTTTTCGTTTCTGCAAGCAGCTCTGGTCGAGCAATGGCAATGTTCATCTGACTTCCATCGAATTGAAGGATCAAGGGTGTTGTTGCGTAATCACTATAGACCGCAGGAACAACCGTCTCTGGAAGTGATCCACCCTGCCCCGAAAGAATCACCACTCTGTATTGAAGATTCTTATGAAGGTTTTTCTGGAGGGTCATTTTTTCACCTGAAAAACCACCGGTGTCTTTGTCGACAAGGAAAAACATCGGCCTTTCATTACCGTGACCTTCGTCGTTCGCACCGCATGCCTTCAATTCAATCGCAACGGATGAACACGGCAAACGGGTGCCGTCGGCGTACTTCACATTCCCGGACACAGTAGAGAAAACCTGCTCATCACCCGAAAACGAAAAGGCTGATTCCACGAGGGATGATATTGCTCCTCCAATAATAATGAGCACACACCCAACCCCAACCTTTTCAACCAGACTCCTCTGATCAAACCAGCCACGGGCCAATTGCACACATTCTTGAAGTATTTCCTGAATGACTAACAGCATGTCTTACTCGTACTCTACTTTGTTTCCATCCATCCTGCTTCCCATGCGTTGATGGGCAACTGGATCGATGTTGTAAGAAATGGCCCGCACCGATGCATCACAAAATGACATAAAACATGATCCATAGTGGGCACTACCAAATGAGCGTGGACTTATAATGCCAGGGAGATCCTGCTGCGGTGTAAGCGCAACGCCAGTGACAGGGTCGTAGTAGGCGATTCGATGATTGTCATTATTGAAGCCTGAATACAGGTCCTCATTATCTGCGGGGTCAGATCCATCAAGATAGCTATTTTGATTCATGTACTTTTCGCCAAGCATATATGTTGTGGATGTTCCGTCTGACACCTGACCGATCGTCACAGCGCTGTGATAAAAAGAAATCCCAGTAGCAATCCCAAGTCGTTCACCCCACTCGTACGTCTCAGCGTCACTAATTGACGGTGGGCCAAATGTATATTCGACAATCAGGTTGCCAGAGCACGCTGCATAGTCACCTCGCACTTCACGCTCACATGGGTCAGAACCACGCGGAGTGTGGCTGCCTCCGTGAAATTTTGTACCAAATGCCTCTGCGGGACGGCGTGATGGACACACCGCGATCAGCAATGGTGTCATTATTCTTTGCTTTGCACCCGCCAACTGCGTTGACGTCCACTCATCGGGCTGGCCATCGGTTCCCAGTTCCCACAAAGCCGTTTCTTCTACCAGAGGGAGCAATCCATAAAGCCAGTTGCCAGGCTGATCAACGTCTTTTCCTCGATCAGGATCAGCCGTCCACCCCCACCCCCAACCACCAGATGGAAAATGTGAGTAGGTCGCCTCATAGACAGTCATCGCCAGACTCAACTGCCGGAGATTATTGGCACACGACGTCCGCCGAGCTGCTTCTCTGGCAGCCTGCACTGCCGGGAGCAAAAGTCCGATGAGAATACCCAATATGGCAATCACAACCAGCAACTCGATCAGTGAGAAACCCCGGTGCTGTGCACGCCTGAGACACATGATGTCATTCCCGATCGAAAACACCCCTGTATCAGATTTATTGGCCTACGGTCGGACCAAGTCAAACAGCGACACAGGCTCGAAAAAAAATGCCGAATCACAGTCAAAACAAACGATCCAACGGCCTTCTTTCACAGGACACTTGGTGTGGATCCCCCTCTGGAGAGACCCTCACCAGCCTTGGATCATAACCCCTGCACGTTCAAAAAAACGTCTCTCACAATTCAGATGACGTCCAGTGAATCACGAGGTCTGCTTCTTCTCCTCCATCGCTAAGTGAAATAAAGAGTGTCGCATCACGCCGACGGACTGAAGAACACCCAAAATACAACTGCACGACAGAAAGAACCTCT
>CAXFJI010000298.1:0-3924 GCA_964003275.1 uncultured Planctomycetaceae bacterium | reverse complement strand
AACGCGAATGGCAAGTGAGGCAACCTCAATTCACGAACTGTCTACAAGCGGTCGGTTCTCGGAATGAAAAGGCAGTAGGTCATGGCATGAAGTCATAACAACAGAAAATGCTCTTACCTCGTTGCACGGTCTCTTGTGTGTTTGCATGTCAAACAAGCCATTTATTCTCGAATGGCTGATCTCCAAGTGTCCATTCATCCAGGGTGTATCGGATATCCTGAAAACCCGCTGGTTCACGGCGAGGGAAACCGTGTCAGCAACGGAACAGGTGATTCAGTCGCTCTCAACAGCTTGCTGCGTATCATTTTTTAGGAGGATGGAGTCATGAGCACGACACGCGCACTTGGTGAGAAGCGAATCGAGGCAGGTATCTATGCCGTAGGCCTCATGCTATGTGGAGCGATTGGTGCCACTGTTTTTTCACAACTCAAAGGCGGAGCGGTTATGCCTCGTCCTGAGACCTCAGCGATTGTGGGGGCAGTGGTAGGTGTTATTTTTGGAAATATTCCGTCTGTGATAATTGCTCGACGGCATGCACCTGCCGCTTTCAGGGCATGCCAAAAGTATTTTCAAATGTGTATGAAATCTTGATGGCGGTGAAATGCATTCGCCCTCGAATGACTCCGCAGTCTTTTTACTTTTGTAACGTAGGCTGCCAAGAACGTCTGTGGTATTCTTAGCTTGCCACGGAGAAAAAAGCTGCCGAAGTGTTTGATGGGAGCATCGAAAATTCTTCAATGGTTCATCAATATGTTTTCTTTTTCGTTCAGTCAGTAGTAGTGAACAAGAGAACGTAACGAATACACACGGAGAGAATTGAGAGACATGAAGCGAGGACGTATACAAAAAGAAGAAGGCCGACTGCTGTTGTACATCCTGTTCTTCGCCAGTTATCTGTCACCGTTCGCGATTGCCGAAGAGACACTTGTTGAACAAGCAGTGAGCGTTTTTCAACATGGTGATGTTGAACGTCGTTATGTCTTGCATCTTCCCGAAGATTTGCCAGCGCAGTCGCCACTTGTGTTTTTTCTTCATGGGTATTACGGGGATGCTCGCGATTACGCTGAACTTGGAATGAATCAAGTTGCAGACACACATAAATTTGCTGTCGTCTATCCCCAAGGCAAGAAGGACACCCGAGGCGTTCCTCATTGGAATGCTCGTTTATCGATCAGTAAGGTCGATGACATTGATTTCTTGACACAGTTAGCAAAAGAACTTCAGCAGCAGCATGATCTCAATGCCGAACAAACGTTTGCGAGTGGTGTGTCAAATGGTGGCTTCATGAGCTATACCCTTGTGGCTGAACGGCCAGAAACATTTAAGGCTGCTGCGTCGATCATTGGTACGATGAGTGGATATACGTGGGAGCATCGCAATGAGATTCAGCCGGCACCAATCCTCCAAATATCTGGATTGGATGACGAGATCGTCCCAGTTGATGGCAGTATGTCATCACAAGGGGGATGGGGAGGCGCTCCAGACCAACGAACAATTATTGACTTCTGGCGAACGTTGGATCAGACGAAATCAGAAGAGATCAAGCAGGTGACGCCAAGCACCAAGGCGTATCGCTATGGCGATGGTGTGGATGGTTGTGACGTGTGGTTGTATGAGGTTACCGGTTGGGGGCACCGTGTGCCTGGAAAAAACAAGCTGGGGGTTCCGGCGGTTGAACTTGTATGGATGTTCTTCAGCCGATATTGATATGGTTGAGGAGAACACGATCGTGTGAGATGACGTCTGCCAACGGCCGCTCTGAGTGAACGGTTTGAAGCATTATTGGAATTTTTTTGGCAGACGGACAAGCATGTTAGAGCGTAAAGCCAAGATGGCTGCATCATCGACTGTCTCAAGGCCTTGCAGGTACAGCCATCCACTCTCATGTTTTGCTAACGCCGATGCTTCTTCTTTGGAAACGGTGCTAAGGCCGTTTAGAAATAACCAGCCTTTATGCTTCGCAAGCGCCTGAGCAATTTCGGGTGAAATTGTTGTAAGTCCATTGAGTTGGAGGTCGCCCCCCTCAAATTCTGCAAGTTTTAATGCAGCTTCTGGTGTTATTTCTGTTACATCGTTGAGAATAAGCCGGCCCTTGGATGCATCAATAAGAGCTATTGCGTCATCAACGGTGAGTCGTTTTTCCGATGAGCAACCGATAGACAAGCACATCGAGAGGGCACCAACAGCCACTAAACCACAGTAAATCGTTTGATCGTTTTTGAACATAAAAAAAGTATAAGCAGTCCTGTGGGTTTTAACAATGAAAAAGATTTCCTCATACGGTATTTCTTGAGCTTCTTGACTTTTTAGGATATGGCTTCCAGTGTCGTTCCAATCTGCAATCTTCTTGACAGAGTTGCCATTTTCTCATGGTCTTTTGCTTGTGGATAAGTTGTGTTCGTGAGTTGAAAAAGTCCTTGGGATGCATGTTTTATGAGGGCTTGCTGTGTATTCTTTTTCGGAATGATTCACGGTGATTCAAAAAGACCATTCGGGTGCCATCAGCTCAATTGATAATGATACAATGGTGATCGGCCTGGATTCGAAAGGAGGATGTGCATGCAACAGTGCAATGTAGTTCTAAGAGTGTTGTGTCTGATGCTGGGGCTTATTTCTTTTATAGAAAGTCGTGGTGAGACAATTCGTTTCACAAGCGTCCCGGATATCTTCAACTGGAATATAAGTAATCCTCAAAGTGGCTGGGAAGAGACCCTTGATTGGTTTTTCACGCGTTTGCAAAAAGAAGGACCGGATTTCACACTCAACGCTGGCGATATTATGGATGCTCGATGGTGGGAGAATGAAGCTCAGGTGAAACAGAAGACGCAAGAGTATTGGTCTGGGTTTAAGAAGCGTTTTGATGACCGAAATATGACGGTCTACGTGGCTCCTGGTGACCACGAATATGGAGATGATGGTGGACTGAAGATAGGTCATCTCGCGCGGGTTTTTGGCAGGCAATTCACTGAGATTATGAACATGCCGCGGAATGGTCCCGCGAATCACCGTGGACGTACATTCTTTGTTCGAAAGAATAATTTACTCGTTGTGACACTTGATACGTTTGAGGATGAAGGAGAACGCTTCGGGTATACCGTTGGTGAGGAACAACTTGCCTGGTTGGAAAAAACATTCAAGGCGAATGCAGATGCTGAATTTATTGTTGTTCAGGGCCACCTGCCGATTATCGGGCCAGTGAGAAGCAAGAATTCCAGTGCAAGTATGTTGAAAGGAGGTGCACAGTCAGCTCTCTGGAAACTCATGGTCACGTATGGGGTAAACGTGTATCTCTGTGGTGAGCATCATCGGATTACCGTCAAGAAGGCAGACGGAATCTGGCAAATTGTCCATGGTGCTCTTTGGGGCACGCAAACCGACTTGAATTATCTACGAGGAGTAGTGGTTCCTGGCGAAATGCGACTTGAACTTCTTGAGTTCAATGTTGAGTACAGTGGGGGCTACATTGGTAATCATCCTCATCGAGGGGATACGAATAAACCGAGAGAACATGTTGCGCTTTCGTCACAAACCAAAAGTGATGGGCCTCGTGTGACCGGAGAACTCGTACTGGTCAAATTAACTGATGGGTCTGTTGCAGCGCGTGAAGCAACAGGTTGGTTTAAGGACGAAGGTGAGCACTTCTGATGATAGTGCTAGCGATTGCTTCCACGAGAGTACCAAGTCTCGTGTGATGTATTGGCAGTTTATTGCACTGATGCACCATGGAAAAAGACACCCAGAGAAAGCACATCGTATTGATGATTGGCTTAGAAGGTGTTCAGTCTTCTCGTGTGATGGTTGGAGATTTCAACGCATAGAACGCATAGGTGGAGTGCTGAAGATAGCACGTGACGTCGGCTCTTGCTTTGGTTCTTTCCTGTAATCTGTTCGTTAACGTTCCTCTACTTCAAACTCGATATCAGG
>CAXFJI010000297.1:0-3930 GCA_964003275.1 uncultured Planctomycetaceae bacterium | reverse complement strand
CGAGATTGGTGTGTATTCAGTTGGCGATGTCTTTCATCTTCCTCGAAAAAGTCTGGCGACACGATTTGGTTCTGCCCTTGTGCATCGTCTTGAGGAGTTTTGTGGCACGCGTGCTGAACTGTTTGAGTCACCGGTCCCTATTGAGTTTCCTCATGCGTCACATGATTTTGAGATTCCTGCTTCTGCTGCTGATGGGCTGGAAGAAGTGTTTGTGCCAATTCTAGAAAAGCTTGTTAGGCAGTGTGTCGTTGATATTGCAACTCAAGACAAAGGCATTACGGCCCTGCAAGTCCGTTTCAATCCATGGATGGGTTGTCGTCAAGCCGCGGTGCCAGTTGTACTCGATATCGGTGTGTTTCGGCCAAGTGAGTCTGTTAGTCATTTGATGAGTTTGATTCGATTGCGTCTCATGAAGACAAGGCTGCCGCAAGAGATTAAAAGCATTGCTGTTGAAGTAGTGGCTGCAGCAGTGGCGACGTATCGGCAGCAGGTGCTCTTCGATGGCATTTCTAATGAGTCAATTGATGAATCACTTCAGCATATTTCGATGTTGCTTGACCGATTAGTGGGGCGTCTTGGTCGGGGGTCTGTATTTAGTCCTGAGCATGTGTTTGACGCACAGCCAGAGCATGCGTGGGTGGCTGTTTCGGCTGATAAGCAGCTTGCATCACAATCGAAAGGTGGCCGTCGTCAGGGCCATCAGTCTGCTGATTGTGAAACGAATAATCGAAGTTTGTCAGTAGCAGAGGCTGGCCATCGACCAATCATGATGTTGTCGAAGCCAATTCGTCTAGAAGGTATATCTGTTGCACGAGAGACACTTTTGCAACAGAACCGCGCACCCATGTTTCAGTTTTACTGGAATAACACACAACATTACGTCAATCAAGCATATGGTCCCGAGCGAATCGAGACTGCCTGGTGGCGTGGAGGATGTGTGCGTCGAGACTATTACGTTGTTGAAACAGAATCAGGTGAAAGGTACTGGATGTTTCAGAGTCTCCAGAATGGCAGTTGGTTTCTTCATGGAGTATTTGCGTGATGCAATACGCTGAACTTCATTGTACGACCAATTTCTCCTTTCATTGTGGTGGGTCTCACCCAGACGAACTTGTGGCTACAGCACACTCGCTTGGTTACGAGGCTTTGGCAATCACGGATCATGCTACTCTTGCAGGTATTGTACGAGCTCATTCTGCATCAAAGCAGATCGGACTCAAGATTATTATTGGAACGATGATCGAGGTGATTGACTCCATTCCAATAGTGGTTTGGGTAATGAACCAAGCTGGCTATTCAAACCTTTCCCGTCTCTTGACGCTTGGGTACCAGCAGGCAGTTCATGAGCGAATGAAAGACAAATCCTTGCATGGATCGTCGGTGACAGATAGTGAGTCTTGTCGGCTTACACTCGATGATGTTGCAACGTATTCGGATGGACTTTTAGCTGGGGTGCCTTTGGCATCTTTTTTTGCGAGTTGTCAACATGAAGTGTTGAGTAATTCATTTGTTGTTGATCGGCTTGCAGAGTGGAGAAATATTTTTGGGGGCCGACTTTACACCATTGCTGAGGTAGCCAGAGCAGGTGATGACAAAGATCGATTAAGGTGGTTTCAGGAAGTAGCGGAACAAGCATATACGCCACTCGTGGTAGCGGGTGACGTCCGGTATCACGTTCGGTCTCGCATGCCACTTTTTGATGCTCTTACTGCAGTACGATGCGGGTGCACCGTTGAGGAAGCTCGGGCACAGCTCCTAAGTAACGGAGAAAGGCATCTTCAAGATAAGCATCAAATATTTGAACAATTTGCTGAAGTGACTGAAGCGATAGAACGATCAATTGAGATTGCATCACGTTGTACGTTTTCACTAGATGAAATCCAGTATGAATATCCCAAGGCTGTTGTTCCAGAATGTCGAACGGCACAGGAACAGTTAGTGCATCTGGCCTGGAAGGGCGCGAGCCAGCGCTACCCAAAAGGTATTCCTGAGTCAGTTTGTCAGCTCATCAATCATGAGCTCAGCCTAATTGCAGAGCTTGGCTATGAGTCATATTTCCTCACGGTCTTTGACATTGTGCGATTTGCTCGTCGCCGCGGCATTCTTTGTCAGGGGCGCGGGTCTGCGGCGAATTCAGCTGTCTGCTATTGCCTGGGTATCACGTCAGTCGACCCAACGCGTATGAAAGTACTTTTTGAGAGGTTTGTGAGTCGTGAGCGGCAGGAAGCCCCAGACATTGATGTTGATTTTGAGCATCATCGTCGTGAAGAGGTCATCCAGTATATTTATAAAACCTATGGGCGAACTCGTGCTGCAATGACAGCAGAGATTATTTGCTATCGCTTGCGATCAGCAGTACGTGATCTTGCTAAGGCTTTAGGCATGTCACGTGATCGAATTGATGCTATAGCATCAACAATCGATGTTGGTGACAGTGTAGATAATTTGCCAGCGCGCCTAAGTGAAGCAGGTGTCGATCCGGTTTCTGATGTTGGTGTAAGGCTTGTATCGCTTGTGAATCAACTTGTTGGCTTTCCACGACATCTTGGCCAGCATGTTGGCGGTATGGTGATCACACAAGGTGCGCTTTGTGATCTTGTTCCAATCCAACCAGCTGCTATGGAAGGACGTACAATTATTCAATGGGATAAGAATGATCTGGATGAGTTAGGCATTCTGAAGGTCGATTGTCTTGCTCTCGGCATGCTTTCATGTATCCGTCGTGCATTTGATCTTATTGAGTCGTTTGAAGGTAAAAAGCTTACTCTTGCAACAGTGCCTGCAGAAGATCCAGCTGTGTATGAGATGGTTTCCCGGGCGGATACAGTTGGTGTTTTTCAGATTGAAAGCCGAGCGCAGATGAGCATGCTGCCACGTTTGAGACCGGCATGTTTTTATGATTTGGTTATTGAAGTGGCGATTGTGCGGCCTGGTCCAATTCAGGGGAATATGGTGCACCCCTACTTGCGACGGCGGAATAGTGAAGAACCAGTAACCTATCCGAACGAAGAGCTTCGAGAAGTCTTAGAAAAAACGCTCGGTGTTCCAATTTTTCAGGAACAAGCAATGCGATTAGCGGTAGTTGCAGCAGGTTTTTCCCCTGGTGAGGCCGATCAGTTGCGTCGTGCAATGGGCGCGTGGCGCAGGCCTGGGATCATTGAGGAGTTTCGGCAGAAATTAATTTCTGGAATGTTGCAGCGGGGACTGTCGCAGCAGTTTGCAGATCAGGTTTTTGGTCAGATTCGTGGTTTTGGAGAGTATGGTTTTCCAGAATCTCATGCTGCTAGTTTTGCATTACTTGTATATGTATCAGCTTGGATTAAGAGGCACCATCCAGCGGCTTTTACCGCTGCATTGCTTGCTAGCCAGCCAATGGGTTTTTATGCGCCCTCGCAACTTGTCCATGATGTAAAAGCGCACGGGGTTAAGGTGTTGCCAGTTGATGTTAATGATAGCCAATGGCATGCAACGCTTGAGAGGTATGGTAGACATGAAAATCATATCGCTGTCCGGTTGGGATTTGAGCAGATATATGGTCTGGGTGAATCTACTGGAATACGAATAGAAACAGCTCGAATAGATGGTCGTTTTCAATCTGTACATGAACTTGCTCATCGGGCCGAACTTCATCGCGAAGCCTTGTTATGTTTAGCTCGAGCAGGGGCACTTGAATCACTTGGTCTTGAGCGACGAAAAGCGATTTGGGAAGCAATGCAATTGTTTGATCATCCTGGTCGGATGCCTCTTCTTGATCAACTTGGTGAAACAGAAGACGATGATAATGAATCGATGATGTCGTACATAGATGATACGGGCACGCACTCATGCAGTGAGTATCGGTGGGACCATAAGGTTGTTCTGGGTAAGAAATATTTGGAAAAGCAACGTCACTATCTGCCATCAATGTCACAGAAAGAACAAGTGATTGCT
>CAXFJI010000296.1:0-3939 GCA_964003275.1 uncultured Planctomycetaceae bacterium | reverse complement strand
GAGGGGCCTGACACAACAACGAGTTGACCTGGTACAGGAGCCATTGTGGTATGCGACGAAATTTTCCAGCGTTCTGGGCACGGTGCAAACCGTAATCGTACCAAGCGAATCGACGTCAAGAAAGGCGACTCTGCGATGTTCGCTGAGTTTCAGCGACTCACCATCGCCACGTGAACCGGTAATGAGGTTACATTGGATTGTAGGGTGTATGCATGGCACCCCCGAATCGTCGCACCGGGCTCAATATATCCAGCGGGAATGACGACTCTCGTAACCTGTGTTCTTGCATTGCAGGCAGATGTCCAAATCGAAAGCCACGTCTGTCTGCCATATTGGTTGCAATCATCACACCTCTAAAGACGCCTTGTTTGACAGGTTAGCACGGCACGGTGAAGGTGCAGTTGTCCACAATGGTTCTTTGGAAAGCACACTGCCTGACTACTCAATATTTTGGACCTGTTCTCGAAACCTCTCGATCTGTGCTTTCATGTCAATCACGGCGCGAGCAATGATCACATCAGAAGACTTTGAGGAAATTGTATTTGCCTCTCTGGAAAGTTCCTGAGCGAGAAAGTCCAGTTTCCGTCCAGGTGTTGTCTCATCGAGCAGTTTTCCAGCCTGTGCTAAATGGCTTTCAAGCCGAACCAGTTCTTCAGCAACATCAGATCGGTCTGCAAGAATAGCAATTTCACGGGCGAGATCGGCAGGTTCGAGAGTATTCCCTCGTGATTCAAGAAGTTTCTCGACTCGTTCTCTGATGCGAATGTGGTGTTCATTGACCGCATCAGGAACGCGTGACTGGATGGTCTGAGCAAGTGAACGAATGTTTTCACAGATTGCTCGTAGGTCGGATGCGAGTGCCTCACCTTCCGTCTGGCGCATTGCATTGAGTTTATCGAGAGCACGTCCTAAGGCGTGGCTGATCAGCGGCCACGCCTGGGGAAGTGTGTCATGTGAAGCATCTTCATCGATATACACTCCTGGCAATGAAAGCAATCCATCGATCGATCGTGGCTCAGGAAGGTTGTGATCTGCACAAAACGATTCGAGATCATCGCAATATTGTGAAAGTTGTCGGGTGTCGATTCGGCGCAGACCCACTGCCAGAGGACCAGTCATGTCTAATGACATGTGTACAGATCCGCGATGCACTTGTTTGCGAATAACGGATTCGATCTGGTGCTCAAGGGGGCTATATCCCTCGCGAGAGCGAAGAGACAGTTTGAAAAAGCGATTATTGACCGTTCGAAGTTCAATTTGGCAGGAGTTTGGACCATCAACTGATGCTCCGCTTCCACATCCAGTCATACTCAGCGCCATAGTATCTCCAATGATCCAGTGCGTGGGCGCAACCAAATAACCACCGACCAATGGTCACTCTTCGTTCTGCGTCGGCGTGTTGCTCTCGCTTTCGGATGTTTCAGCTGGAGGAGTGTCGGCTGGTGCATTGTCAGTTGCTGATTGTTTCGGTGGATCGGGCTGTGTCGGAGGTTCGGTGGAGTCGACTGGAGGAGCATCTCCGGCATTTGTGTCACCAGATGCCGGGGGTGTTGCGTTTTCATCAGTCCCTTCTGGAGGAGTAATTGTACTTTCAGCTGGTGTCATGGGAGCAATTGATTGAGGCGCGGAGCTTCCGAGGTCGTCATTGATCAATGATCGCTGTCGCCCCAACACATTGGTGGCAACGATGCATAACACAATCCAGAAACCTGCAACGGCAACAGTGATTTTTGTAAACACATCACCCGCTTTGGTCCCGAAGGCACTTTGTCCCCCAGCGCCTCCAAAGGCACCCGACAACCCGCCACCGCGTCCACGCTGAATCAGCACGAGTAAAATGAGAAACAAACCTGTTGATGCAAGGCCAAAGCCAAGCAGGAAACGAATAAAAAATTCCATGGAAAGTTGTCAGACTCCAAACGAGTATTGATGTGAATCACATGTCTTGGTGAATGATGAGAATACCGGATTTCATGCTTCCATCCTAGCCGGATTATGTATTGAAGGCCTGTGCAATGCCCAGAAAATCATCAGCCTTGAGACTTGCGCCACCCACGAGGGCCCCATCAATATCTGGCTGGGATGCCAATGCCCCTGCATTATCTGGCTTTACGCTTCCGCCATATTGGATGGTGACAGACTGTGAAACTTCTGGAGATGCCATACTTGCAACCAGAGAGCGAATAAGAGCATGGACTTCTTGGGCTTGATCTGGAGTGGCAACTTTACCTGCCCCAATCGCCCACACAGGCTCATATGCGATGACAGTTGCTTTAAGGTGCTCTGCTGAAATGTCGTTTAGTGAGTGTTGGATTTGCTCAGTCACCACCGTTTGTGTCTGCCCACGCTCACGTTCTTCAAGAGTTTCTCCAACACAGACAATTGGAGTCAGACCAATGGCATGTGCAGCTTTTGTCTTTTTATTGACACGAGCATCTGTTTCATGAAACAAGGTGCGTCGTTCGGAATGACCAAGAATCACATAGCGACATCCCATATCAATGAGCATTGGTGGAGCAATCTCACCGGTGAATGCACCATGTTGTTCGTCATGCATGTTCTGGGCGCCGAGCCAGACTCCGGATGGGCTTGAGTCACCCGTGAGTTGGAGTGCGTTTCCAACCGGACCAAGATAGAGGCTCGGAGGGCAGAGGACTAATTCGACCCCTGGCACGAGTGATCGCTGCGCCGCAACTGCTTCAGCCAGAGCTGTAGCAGCCTTTCTGTCAAGATTCATCTTCCAGTTTCCAGCGACAACTGTTTGTCGTGCCATGTCATGTCCTTTCGTATGTGTGAATCAACCAACTGCAGAAGCCAAAGCATAAGATCCGAGAATCACAACTCGTTTACACCTTTTTTCAAGCGAGGCAATGGCTCGCTGGACTCGAAGATCAGAGCGATGTCCTTCAAGCTCGACAAAAAAGATATAGCCGCGATTCTTACCCGGCATGGGGAAGGATTCAATCCATGTCAGATTAAGTTTCTGTCTTTTTGGAACTGATAATGCGTCAGCGAGTCCCCCCGGTTTATGCTCGATTTCAAACATGAGGGCAGTTTTGTCCTTGCCTGTGCGCTTTGCATCGGCATGACCAATGACGGCAAAACGAGTTGTATTATCGGCGACATCTTCAATGTTTTCAGCAAGTACATTGAGTCCATAATGGACACCAGCCTGATGGCTGGCAATCGCGGCAGCAGCGTTCTTTTGCGATGCCATTTCTGCCGCAGCGCTGGTGCTGGTCACTTCAATGAGCCGTGCATTTGGAAGGTGGCGGGCAAGCCAATTGCGACACTGTGATAGCGCTTGTGGGCGGCTGTATACTTCCCCAACATGCGTTCGATCACAGGTGGCGAGAAGCGTGTGATGGATTCGGAGCGGCACTTCGGCACATATCTTCACCGGGAGCCGAGAGAGATTGTCCAGAGTGTCGGCGATTCTGCCATCAGTTGAGTTCTCAAGAGGCACAACGCCATAGTGGGAGTGTCCTGCCTCCACTTCTTCAAAAGCGGCAGAAATACTTCCAACTGGTACAAACTCCACCGAACTTCCAAAGCGGTGAAGTGCCGCCAGATGGCTGTATGTCCATGCGGGGCCAAGGTGCGCTACCCGAATGTGTTGTTCAATAGCACGAGATCCAGAAATAAGTTCCCGGTAGATTGCCTTGAGGCTATCATCAAGAAGAGGGCCGTCATTCGACTTGGCAACTCTATCGAGAACAATTTCTTCTCGCGACGGGTCGTAGGTTGCCTCTCCACCAGTGCTTTTCACATGCCCGATCTGACGAGCAAGCTCAGCGCGTGCATTCATAAGACTGACTAAATCTTGGTCAATCTTGTCTATTTTTTTACGGAGGCTTGTGAGGTTTGGTGATTTACTGCGTTGTTGGGTGCGAGATCTGGTTGCTTTGGCCATGGTGGGCCTTTCTGGTAACAGCCAAA
>CAXFJI010000295.1:0-3972 GCA_964003275.1 uncultured Planctomycetaceae bacterium | reverse complement strand
AATCTTGATGTCATCAGTACTCTTTGCTTCACTGCCAGGTTCAATAAATGTCTCTGCTGTTTTGGTTTCCATCAGATATGCAAGGCTGAACGTCACGCTCGCCCAATATTCACCAGGAGTAAGGATGTTTTTTTCGACAAGTGTTTGCCATCCGTCATCGGGCTCTGGTATTTCCGTTCCATGTTTTTCAAATTGGTCAAGTTGGTCTTCCAGATCAGCGAGAAGGTCTGTTGGGACTTTTTCTTCCTCTGATCCATCAGCCTTTCTGAGGCTTGGTAACCCCGGATAGTGCGTCAATAGACTTCCCTCGTTCGGACTGTCATCGCCACTTTGCTGCGTGCGGTAAAAGGCGAGCCAGCGGTCTACAGGGAGGCCTTCAAAAACGTGCACGTTTTCATAGGTATTTTTCCAAAGCGCCTTGTCCGCTTCTGTAGGGGTCGCAAGCGGTTTCACTGAGAGAACCAGTTTGTTTTCCTGAACAGCAGAATTTCCAACGCTGAAGACACCGAGATATCGACCACCGTTATCAGCGGAATTGCTATCAAAAATATACAATTGCGATCCAGTATTGATGAATGGATTAGGCGCAGCATTTTCAGGTAACGGAAGAGTGACTTCCCCGACTTCGGTTCCCGTTGGTGGTTGAAATGCCTCTCCCTGCCACATGCGACCTTTCCATGTGTTGACACGGTTCAGAGCCTGATACCATCGCTGTTGTTTTTCTTGAAGGACAGCGAGTGAATCTTCTCCGGGAATTGGTTGCAAGACCCCGTTGCTATCGGTTTGCATGCCGTCTCGCGTTCTAGAAATATCTGCATTGAGGCTCCGTACTTTTTCTCGCCAACTTCTCTCTCGTTCGGCTATGCGTGAACCAAGGAACACGAAGCCAGCTGCAGCCAAAAGTGTGAGGACACTAAAAGCAACAGTGCCCCAGTGCCAGCCCTTATAGCCAATTCCAAAAGCGATGAGGCCGAAGAGTAGAACAAGTCCAAGAATTGCAAGAATGACAATATTCATAGGGTGTTCACTGTCAATAAAACGGGCAACTTACGTGTCGAGATGAACGACTTCCAATCTCCTGACGAGCGAAAGTATAGTCGCCCCCTCCCCCTATGTGGCGATACCGATTTCCGTGTTTTTGTATGAATTGTTTTTGAGTTCGTTCATGAATGATTTGTCGCCATCTGGCGACCTAAGACCTGGTTGTGTTGCTTTCAGGCGACACATTCTAGGGCCTCAACGCAGCATTTTTATCAATAGCTAGGCATTTTCGTGCTTTTTGGGGATGGGACAGAAAAATAACCCGTCTTGGCACTGGAACTGCGGAGAAAGAGATCATCTTTTTCGAACTCTCCCTGTCTCGGAGGCTTTTTTGATGGCTACGGTTACTGTCGCATCGCGTACACGTTCTTTTGATCAGGTATCAACGAATACAAAGGAAAGTGTGTTACGGCATGCTCGTGGAAAGAGGGAGCGAGGCTCTATCGACGATCCTGTGCGAATGTATCTCCTGCAGATGGGGGGCATTCCGCTCTTGAATCGAGATACTGAGGTTTCTAATGCACGAGAAATTGAGCGCTGGCGACGTAAGTTTCGCCGTACCCTGCTGGCGAATGAATTTGTTCTTTCTGGGGCCGTACGACTGCTTCAAAAGGTTCAGGATGGTGCTCTTCGGCTTGATCGCACGATCGAGGTCTCAGTGACAGCCACGGCAGAAAAGAAACGATTACTCAAGCGTCTGAAACCAAATCTAGAAACACTTCGTGTGCTTGAGTTCGAAAGACAGGATCTTTTTCGAACAGCCCTTTCACGTAATAAGAAAATGTCTCAGCGACGCCAAGCTTGGAGGCAATTGGTTCGGAAACGCAATAAGTCAGTGCGTCTCGTTGAAGAAATGAATTTGCGTATTCAAAAATTGTATCCACTCCTTGAGCAGCTGCGTGATTATGGCAGGCAGTACAAGGAGGCTCTGGAAAATGGAGATAACGACATAGCAGGTCAAGGAATAAGAATTGAAGACCCAAGGCGTTTTCTCTTGATTACGCGTGAAAGCCGATTTACGTTGGAACGACGCCTCAGACAGCTTGATGAGTTGCAGGGACGTTATGACGCTGCGAAAAGAGCGCTCGCAGCCGGTAACCTTCGGCTTGTCGTTTCAATAGCAAAGCGATATCGAAATCGTGGGCTTTCGTTTCTGGACCTTATTCAAGAAGGAAATTCGGGTCTTATGCGAGCGGTTGATAAATTTGAGTATGCCCGAGGATTCAAATTTTCGACCTATGCGACATGGTGGATCCGACAAGCTATTACGAGAGCCATCGCTGATCAGAGCCGTACCATTCGCGTGCCGGTGCATATGATTGACACGATGAATAAAGTCCGGCAACTCGGCAAGTCTTTTTTGCAGAAGCATGGTCGTGAGGCTACCACCGAGGAGCTTGCTGAACTTTCGGGGCTTTCCTTGGATGAAACGCTGTGTATTGAACGCATGGCACGGAAACCAGTGTCTCTCAATCAACCACTTGGTGATGCTGATGAGGCCGGAGTTGGAGACTTCGTGAAAGATCATCGGGATGAAGATCCCCTGAAAAGTGTTCATCAGCAATCACTTCAATTATGTATTGCAAGGGCTCTTGATGGTCTTAATTATCGTGAACGGGAAATCCTGCGGCTTCGATTTGGTCTCGCTGACGGCTATTCCTACACGCTAGAAGAAGTTGGCTCAATCTTCAGCGTGACCCGCGAAAGAGTTCGTCAAATTGAGGCCAAGGCTGTAGAAAAATTGCGTCAGCCAGAGTTCCAGCTGGATACCTCTGGCTTTGTTGATGCAACGGCACTCGATCGACTTCAGCAAAAGGAGACGATTTCATGACATGATAAGCTGCATGGATTCCGGTCCGGCAAGTCGTGCTAGCCGTCTTTCGCCTCATCGAGTGCTTGCTGCAGCTGTGCTTTCGATTGAACACCCATCATTTGGTTGACCAATTGGCCTCCCTTAAAAATCATGATCGTAGGGATGCTTGCGACGTTGTACGTCATAGCCGTCTGGCTGTTCTCATCAACGTTGACCTTTCCAACCTTGAATGTTCCTGTGTTTTCTTCTGACAATTCTTCAATGGTTGGGCCAATCATTCGGCAGGGGCCGCACCAAGGCGCCCAGAAGTCAACCAAAACAGGCACCGTCGACTCGAGGACTTCTGACTGAAAGTTGGAATCGGTGAACTCGGCGGCATTTCCCATCGTTGAATGGCTCCTTTTCGATACAAAAAGTTATAGTGAAGTTCTTAGAACCCGTTTCAGTATCACAGTATATCGAGTTTGTCTCATGAGCAACCAGCATGCCCTTAGAAAGGGCGCTCCCCACAGAATTCTGCTGCAGTCAGTCTGGAATCCGCCATGCGGTGAAGCACCGGTGTGGAGGAGAAGTTTCGGCAGGCCAGGCAGCATGGGGCCTCAGGCAGAGGTGTTTCTCGTGATTGATAATCAACATATTGAATCATTATTTCTGAATAATCACGCTCTTCCGAAGCCAAGGCCGAATGTGCTGTATTGGAGGCACAATGTCACACATCTCCTTCTTCATCGGAATGAGCTCGTGGTGGTAGCAGATTGGGATCTGGGAGATGGTTTTCTAGAAAAAAATATTTTAAGACGTGTGTCATTGCCAAAACATCTTGGTTCGGTATTTTTAGAAATCTTGACAAAAGACAGTACTGAGCGTTAGGAAAACGCTTAATGAGTGACATTCAGTATGGCCGCCTGGGAGAAATGACATGTCGGTGATTCGAGTTGGTAGCACAAGCGATTATGCGAGTAATTGGGACTCTATTTTTGGTGGGTCACCGAGAAAGAAAAAGACCAGTAGAAAAAAAACTGTCCGGAAAAAGTCGGCAAAGAAGAAGGCAAGCAAGAAGGCAAGCAAGAAGGTAAGCAAGAAGGCAAGCAAGAAGGCAAGCAAGAAGGCAAGCAAGA
>CAXFJI010000294.1:0-3989 GCA_964003275.1 uncultured Planctomycetaceae bacterium | reverse complement strand
CGTTCACCTGCAGCGATTCGATTACGAATAGCAGATGCTTGTCCGCCAGCCTCTTCAATCGCTTCAGTAATAGTCATGCCGTTTAAGTGTGATCCAGCACCAGAGACAAGATTGCGAGTTGCATCAAGCTCATCTTCAGCCTCAGTCACAGCCCGCTTGGCGATGGCAAGTTCCTTTGATGCAACACTACATTGACGTGCACGGTTTCGCAGTGGTGCAAATGACAACGCAAAACCTTCTGGAAGGAGAAGTTCGGTTGAAGCATCGGTTGCCATATCACCAGTAGGCTCAATAGGGACAAGTCGGGAGAGACCGGCCATGCCTATCTGTTCACCAAATCGACGGGCAGCGAGACGCGCATGAGATTCACTACGAGCGATCTCTGCAACAAGCCGTTCTACGCGAGGTTCTTCATCAAGGAGAGACGTGACGGTTGCTCTCTTGTTCCATACATGCGTAGCCTCAGGAAGAGCGGAAAGGGTTTTCGCACGTTTTGCACGGATTTTTTTTCGTGTTGTTGCCTCTTTTATGAGACGATCACGATAGCGAGACATCCGCTTCCAGACATCTCGATCTGGATGGACGAGAGAGGAGGTATTTATCGAAGCCAAACGCTCTGCTGCCTGCCCCCTGGCCTGATAAAGCGATTCAAGTGGAAGGGCTTCTCGAATGACATCTTCGAAGTGCTCTGAGCGAACAATAGCTTCTTTTTGAGCATGGATTTTGGATTCAATACGGTCTACTTCAGCAGCCACGTTACCTGCACTCAAGGCAGGGGCGTTCATGGCCTTAATGCGTTGAAGAAGTTCAACCTTTCTTTGCTCAAGCGATTCTATTGGGGAAACGGTTGGCTCAGATGAATCAAGGCGATCCGTAGCGTCCCGAAGATGGGAAAGCACTCGACTCACTTTTGAACGGTCAAGTCCAGCAGCAAGTTCATACAGGCGGCTACCACAGCCCTCTGGGTCTAGGGTGCGAAGTTCGTGTAACTCGTCCAGGCCAAACGCCATCACATTGGTGAAGGCCGATTCATCGATGTCCCCAACGAGATCTTGTAAATAGATCGGTCCGTCTTGGCCAGACGTGGAATCAAGATCTGTAATATTGACAACGTCGCCAGTGTCACCGCCAAGACCGATGACATCGTCTTCATAACTTGCTCGGGTAAGGGAGGCCAAGTGAGGCCCTTCGTGTCGCCGCTCGATTGACACCCGCCTGCCCTCAGATCCAACAACAACGACGAGTCGACCTGCACACGGAACTTGTGGATCCAATACTCCGCGACGAAACAAGGCCTCGAAACCAAAGAATACACCACGAACAAATTCGAGTAGCGATGTTTTTCCGATCTCGTTTGTTCCGTGAAGTACTTGCACTCCAGAACCAAGGTCGTGCATGGAGATATTTGAGAGGGAACCAAATTGCTCGACCTCGATGTGTTCAATAAACATAGTTCGTCCTTGCTGTAGGCATGGTTATGCCGATTCGAGTAGCTCTAACGCAAGCCAGCCTGCTTCACGGGCCATGTCAGCAGGTATGTCATCACTAGGAACATTTTCGTATTCGATACGGTTTACGATATCCGCGAGCGCAGAGGAAAAAGATGTTGTGCTGCCAGGCTGACCGCCTGACCGGGTGTGCCCGAGGGGCGCGAATGTTTCGTGTGGATCAGCACATAGTTCTTCACACCATATGAGCATTTCTTTTTCATGAATGAGCGCACGCAATCGAGCCAGTGTCTCAGCAGCTATTTCTGCTACCCGAACTCGACGAGAAACGCTTGTGCCGCATTCAATATGGCACCGGATGATCTGCATGACATCATGCGTGGCAGCGGGGAGTGATTCAATTGCTGACCAAATCGTCGTCGCGAGTTCTTCATCACCGCCTGTGGCCGATTCAACTGTGAGTGTCGTCCAGCGAACACTGTGAGTTTGTTTGGTCTGCCAGCGGGCCGATCCACCGTCTGCTGCACCATTTTTTTCGAGTTCTATCAAGGATAAAAGACTGCAACTGCCGCCGGAGACCTCATCAATTGAATGCGGTTGAAGAGGTGGAATATGACGAATACCCGCTGGAATCGAATTGGAGCGTCGTGAACCCCAGAGACAGTAGCAACCCGGCTGAAGCCATTCCGTTAGTGAAGCTGGCGAGCCATGCGCGTCCTTGTTCTCCCAACGCTGTGATGACCAAAAAGAATCATCCCATCCGACAAAAATCTTTCGCGTGAGCAATCCCGAACGGCCTTCAGATCCATGCTGTGGCGTTGCCGTGATACCTTTATGGGATGGAAGAATCTCTACGGGTAAGCCGCGGACCTCAAGTTGTACAGGCATGGAAGGGGTTGCGAATAGAAGCCCGTGAGGTTCTCCAAGAGCCCTCGCAACGGCTTCACGCGTGTCAGAGTCTGGCATGATCCAGATGGTTTGGCATCCATCATGAGACAAATTTAGAATCACGTCACGTACCGCGGCTGCTTGCGCAGGACTAGCCCGATAGGGATCAAGCACTCGGCCACACAGAACAAATGCTGATGCATTTTGCTCACGAGCGATGCTCCCCGCTTTTTGAAACGCATGCAGTGGAGCAATCGATAATGCTTGGGCAAGCGCTTGCGGAGCAGCCTCTGAAACTGCAGGAGGTCGGTCAATTGCCGGATCAAAAGCAAAAACGATGTCGGCCACGATGAAAGGCTCCTCGAACGATTCGTCATAACAGGTCAGACAAAACCTACGGATCGATCTGGTGACTGTGGATGCCACTGACCATGAAAGGCACCAGAGAACCCAGGCAAGATAGGGGCACTGTAACGCCTGGAGTTTGTTCAACGCTACGTCAGTTTTTTCGAAAACGGTGCTGTTTTGTCATGCGTTCTTTGCTCATCGAAAGCCGTTGGTGGATCAGGAGGAAAGCATGGGTGGGGTGTTTACGATTTTGGACCACATGTGTGATGCCCATTCACGATCGTTTATCGCAGGTCCAATAGCAGCTATTATTTGACTTCTGAAGAGGACGCCACGTTCAGCCACTGCTGAAAAGAAGAAGTTTTTTAGCAGCATACGATCCTTTGTGTGCTCAATAGAAAAAGTATCTCTGTTCAATGGATGAGGGGCAATCAGGAGACTGCGTTCAGACTGCGGGTGGCGAAGGAGCACACAATCTGCCGCGTCCTCATCAGCATGCTTCCAATGAATGGTTGTGCCCGAAGCAAACCCCGTGACAATCTGGCTGATATCTAATTCATTGACAATGCAAATCGACGCATCCCCAAGCATGTTGTTTGTGGTGACTGATGCGATCAATTCCCAAGACGTAATATTTTCTTGATGACGTTGTCTCCACATTGCAGTGGCACGAAGATTTCTTTCATCATTTGGTGTATAGACGGCAACGACATCCTCTCCACGTAGCCAATAGTCATGTACGCTGCATACGGCGTGGAGATCCAAACCAAGGAGTTTGTATTTTTCAAAGACAATGCCCTGGGTGGGTTGCTCAAGATCAACTGTTGCGAAACAATGTTGCGGTTCAGTGTGAATTGGATCAAAGAGAATGGTGGTTGGTACTGATGAGCGTGTTGGCACAAAATCCTCCTTGGTGTCATGATGTGCCTGTCAGTCTATCGTACTTTTTGAAACTCTACCGACGTTGAGCATTTTTTGAGTGATCACCTATGACAACTATTGACTGGTCCATTTTTGCTTCCGATCCGTTGGTCATTTGTGAACAAGCCGCTCGTGCAGGTGGGCGAGTACTCAGTGACTGGGTAGGGCGATTTCAAGCGTCAACCAAGGGGCCGAGGGACCTTGTTACTCAAGCAGACTTTGCGTCCCAAGATGAGATTCGGCGAATTGTTCTCGGATCATTTCCCGACCACGGCTTTGTGGGTGAGGAGGGAGATGAGAAGGACAAGTCACCCAACAAGGAAATGCGGTGGATTGTCGATCCACTTGATGGAACAAGTAATTACGTTCATGGTTTTCCCGCAT
>CAXFJI010000293.1:0-4014 GCA_964003275.1 uncultured Planctomycetaceae bacterium | reverse complement strand
TTTCGAACATGCTGGCATCTGATGCGAGAGTCCGCCTTTGGGCAAAACGCTTCTATCGATTCGATGTCACCATCGTGTATTGGAAGTGATTTTCCAATAACAGGAACACAAATATTCTTCCACTTTGGCCCTATCCAAAGTCCCTCAGGATGAAGACGACCGGCAGCCTGAGCGGACTCGAGAAGCCCCGCAAGAGACTCATTGTAGAGTTCCCCAGCTGCACACAAAATCTCAGGTGAGTCAGGACAGGACCAAATGGCATTCCATGCTGCTTCACATGCTAAGTAGTAAGCATCGGTGGCATGGCAGTCATCATTTTTTGCAAGATCATGTGCCGCATGAGTGTATTCTTTTGCATGACGAAGATATGTTTGCGATTCAACGAGATACGATTCGATAGGAGCTGGAGGCAGTCTAATCGCACGACATGATTGACCATCATCCGCGACTGCGAAACAGTCGCATGAAAGGCACGCAACAACGACAAAACAAACGATAGACAGATCTGATATGAACGTTTTCACACTCACTCATCGGCTGAGAGTGAAGATGAACCAGTGTTCATGACAATTCTCGCAGCAGCAATTGACCAAACTCCGCACTTTTACACGCGGGCGTGTTCTTCGGCAACCATCTCCAAGTCATTGGAGAGATACTTTACAGCTGCATTGGGCGCCAGGTTAAAGTACACACGTCCCTGCGTATACCAACGCGTTGAGTCATGGAGAAACTCTGCCGTTGCCGATCGAACATTTGAAACGGCTTCAACCTCTTCCATCCCCCCACCATCAATGGCCTCAAAACTTACTTCGATTGCCACCAGTGCCTTAAGCTGCCCATTTTGACGATCTCTGGCGTAAATCACGTCATCATCAAAATCAACATCTTTCCAACGCAAGCCTCGCGGTTTGCCAGAAGAAGAAACATGATCGAAAAACTTTGCCTCGAGTTGTTCTCGCTGGCGATGAAAGTCTCTTTGAGCACGGGCGAGTTTTTCTGCTTGCCTCGCTAGCCGTAAAGGGCGCATAGCAATAAAAATTGCAACTCCAGCGAGGACTGATGCAAGAAATGTACCGACAATGTAGATCGCATCTGTCATGGTCAACTCATATAGTGATGAAGTGAAATCGTTGCTGTTCAACAAACTTCAGACTCCTATTACAGTGTATGGCAAGTTTTGTGTGAGTCAAAAACGCTAGGAAAGGTCTGTGCATGGGTCATTCTCGTTGCCCCTCTTTTGGGGCCCATCAGTCAATCAGTGGCGGTTTTTCGAAAGCGGTTGATCGAGCATTGGACACTGGCTGTGATTGTCTTCAGATATTCACTCGCAATGTGAACCAATGGAAGGTCAAACCCATTTCGTGCGATGATGCAAACGCGTTTCGTGAGGCCGTACAAGTTTCAGGACTGAAGTTGGTCGTTGCACATAACTCCTATTTGATAAACCCAGCATCTGCTGATCCAGTTTTAAGAAAAAAATCAATCGATGGACTCATCACAGAACTCCAACGCGCTGATACCCTTGGGATCCCCTGGGTGGTCGCTCACCCAGGTGCTGCTGGCAAACAGACCATTGCTCGGGCTGTCATGAGGGCAGCTGATGGAATAGCTCAATCACTTTCTCGAACAAAAAAGCTTTCATCTGGCATTCTCATTGAAACAACTGCTGGCCAAGGAAGTTGCCTTGGTGCAACATTTGAAGAAATCGGGCACATGCTCACACGCATTGATTCAAAAGGGGAGTTTCACAATCGCATTGGTGTCTGCCTTGATACGTGTCATGTTTTTGCTGCTGGCTATCCGCTCAGCCCCAAAAAATCTCTGGATGCAACAATTCGAGAATTTGATCGTCTCATTGGACTCAATCGCCTCGTACTGATTCATGCGAATGATTCCAAGCGAGAGCAGGGGTCCCGCGTGGACCGTCACGAAGCAATCGGCAAAGGAAAAATTGGACAAGATGCCTTCAAACTTATCGTCCGTCATCCCAAACTCAGAACTATCCCGATGATACTTGAGACACCAAAAGAGGATGCGGATGGCAAACCAAACCCAAACAACGATAAACGTAATCTACGATTACTCAGAAAGCTTGCACAAAAAGAAACAACCTAATTAGGGCACCATGCCAGCGGTTCGAACAGCACTGCCTTGCCTCCCCGAGAGCGAATCCCCAAGCTCTGAACGAATGGTATCGGCCATGGTCATCAGGCGATGAACCTCCTCTGGATGATCAGCAGCAACATTTCTCTGCTCACCTGGATCGTCATGCAGATTAAAAAGTGATTGCTCAATCGATACCACTTTTCCACCGTGTCTGCTTGCGATACCTTCAATACCACTTTGCGTAATTGATTGTGATTCATATGTCCCCCAACCCGATGGCTTGCCTCCTCTTCCAGGCTCAGCACGAGTCGTGATATATGGATGGGCAAAATGCAGTTTCCACGGACCACTTCGTACTGCTTGCAATTCGGTGCCAGCAAAAAAGAACAACGCTTCGTGAGGCGTCTGAGCACCCTTCTCTCCAAGAAGCAGTGGCGTGATGCTCTTTCCATCAATCGGTCGGGATGGCATTTTCCCACCAGTCAGTTCTGCAATGGTTGGCAGAAGATCAATACTCATAACCGGTTCAGCACAGACACGACCCGCTGGAACGTGACGAGGCCATCGCATGACACAAGGCACCCGAACACCACCCTCAAAGGTCGTTAGCTTCCCTTCTCGGAGAGGTGTGTTCGAGCCCGCATGCTCTCCGTAACTCAACCATGCACCATTGTCTGAAAAAAAGATGATAAGGGTATTGGTATCCAACTTGAGTCGTTTGAGTGTTGTCAACACCTCACCTACGGACCAATCAAGTTCCTGAATCACGTCTGCGTACAGGCCTGATCCTGATTTCCCTTCAAACTCATCAGATGCAAAAATTGGAACATGAGGCATCACATGTGGCATATACAGAAAAAATGGGTTCTCCTTGTTTCTTTCAATAAATGACACTGCCCGCTCAGTGAAGCGACGGGTAAAAAGGCTTTGATCGGCGTCGAATTCAATCACCTTTTCACCATCGTAAAAAGGGAGAGGGGGCATCACGTCACCAAGCACGGGGTGATACTTACTGTTATCGTTGGAATACGGGATCCCAAGCCATTCATCAAATCCATTTCGAAGCGGACCAAATTCCTGAACGGTACCCAAGTGCCATTTTCCCATACCTGACGTAGCGTATCCGCGCGCCTGTAGCATCTCCGGGAGGAGCCATTCATCTGGATGAATGCCGTTTTTGCTCGTGTGGTTGAGGGCTCCCTGTAAACTCACACGATTTGGATAGCAGCCACTCAAGAACGCCGCACGACTGGCCGTGCATACAGGCTGAGCAACATAAAAGTCTGTAAAACGAGTGCCCTCAGCCGCCATTTGATCAAGATTTGGTGTATCAAAGCCACCCCCTTGGCAACGCATGTCCGCATACCCCATATCATCGGTCACGATGAGAACGATATTTGGGTGAGACGATACAGCCTCTGCCGCAAAAAGCATCTTGCTAGCAATAATAGAAACGACAAAAAGTAGTCCAACCACATTGGTACGTCGAATGTTTTGCATGATACTTATTTAAAAACCTTTATCCGAGAAGACTGAGAAACAACGCACACACCTAACGACACACTACTGTAACGGATTTTCAAACCAGACGATATTATTACTTGCATGGCCAGCAATTAATACGTCGAGGTCCCCATCACCATCCAGGTCCTTTAACCGTGTGTCGTAACTCCCCTGGTTCCTTCCAATGACCTTTTTCTTAAAATGACCACTCCCGTCATTGTGATACCAGGCCGCTACTCCATTTGCCTCTTTCCCGCACGTTATGGCATCAATTGCACCATCCTGATCGATATCACCAACGGCGAGACTGTGTGGGAATTCAATATCAGGATCAATGCTAACAGGATCAAAGTGAGGGCCTTGGAACAGAATCGCTCCTTTGCCATGCCCGCGCGTCGCAAAATA
>CAXFJI010000292.1:0-4021 GCA_964003275.1 uncultured Planctomycetaceae bacterium | reverse complement strand
GGACACGCGGCGATCAGAACTATCGCGAGCCTGAGTGACCAATGAACTGCTTGCTCCACCTGCCATAAATCCTGGATCTGTCGAAACCGACGTATTCATTGTACTCCCTTGGGCTGTTCTACTTTGAGATTCATATGGCACACGTGGCATATGACTATCTCTCTCATGTGATGCTGTAAACGTCACACCCTGACCTTCATTGACATTTTCTAGACGCAGCAAATCTTGTTTCTCTATTTCATCAAGTTTCACCTGCGCTTGCCGAATGTCAGAGAAGTTCCATTGAGAATACTCCACCCTATCCCCTTCAACGGAAGAGTCACTTCCACCAAGATCGAGCACTATCTCACGAAGGATGCTGGCCACGAAAGAGGTGCCTTCAGCAGCCCTCGCAAGTTGGTTGAGTTCGATTGCTTCCACCACTTGACTCAGAAAATCTGGACTGAGAACAGCACATTTGTTCATTATTCTTTCATCAATAGACGGATGAAGTTGCACGAGTTTTGATTGAGCACGTTGGATGCGAACGACAGTATCGTCATAGATCTCAACCAGGCTTCGCAGGTCGTTCCGTGTTACCTTTTTGAGAGACTCAACCCGCTGACCAGGAGCAACAGCAAAACGCAAGCTCATTACTCTAGACAGACGATCTTGAACGTATGCAGCTATCTGAAACTGCTCTCGACATTGATTTACCAAAGCCTCCCGAATGACGTCCGCGTCAGAACGCTGATCCGTAACATGCGAATGCGACTGAATAGAGTCGGTTGCATCAGCATGATCCTGAGGAGTCAGGCCGAGTTGTCTGTTCACTGACTCTGCCCAACGATCTGAGATCCCAAGTGATGCCATCACGAGCACAACTGACAAACAGCCGGCAATCATCCAGAACGTATAGACGCGACCATGCGGGACAGGGAAATACTTTGTCGTTTTAGCCGCCTTCGCCGCATCCAAGACTGCAAGGACACGCAATTGGCTTGCCTGGTCGTTTTGTGAATGCTTGAGACCACCGCTATCCAGAAAATCAACTGCTCGAGAAATACACTCTCCAAGCTCACTGGATTGTCCCTCACCAGAGCGAGCAATCGTCAGCCTATTTGGGACTTCTCCAACAGGGCGCATACGTAGCAGAAGAATCACAGCAACGATACTTCCGATGAAAAGCCAGGGAGTCCCGGGAAGACCTTCTGGAACAAACGTGATTTCAACGCCTGCCAATACAATGATGATGCCCATCGAAAAAACAAAAAGGCAACCAAGGTTGCCTAGGAAATGAATCACCTCTGCCTTTAAAACGTAGAAATCTAACTGTCGACGAAACGCGGCAATCTCTACATCAAACAGAGAGGGTGATTTTTGCATAACAACTAGATAATCATCTCACGATGCGTGCGGGGCGGCCACCAGACGATGATGCACATGATAAAAAAAACAGCCACGAAACAATGTGCAGCGAACTGCGATGCCAACCAATGAGAAGTATCACTATAACGTGCGTCCACATCCGCTACAGCATGAATAATATGCTCTGGCATCGAACCAATGTTGTCTGTCGGTATGATACGCCCTTTCTCTGCATGCATAGCGGTCCGCATCGGACCTGTACCCGAAGCATCTGGAGACTGTTCCATTGGCCACGCATTGACGGTCAAAGGGACTTCGACTCTTCGTGCTCTTTTATCCTCTATCTCTTCTGGTGGAATAAGATTCACTTTGTAAGAGCCAGCCAATAAGCCCTGAACCTGAACGGTTGTCACTGAATCTGGACGGTGCTTGTCCAAGCTAAACTGATGCATTGGGCGGCCATCTGATTCAATCCTAAGGTGCCAATCTCTGAACACTGTGGTGTCCCGTGTTGGAATGACATCTATGAAAACATCTTCACCACTCATCGGATCTGGCGGGCGAATTGACACTGTCGCAACGACAAAACGTGATTCCAAATGTCGTTCCGCCAAATAAGGTATTGCTCGCAGCCAGTATTCGGAATAATGCCTTAATGCTTTGTCACGAGGTGTGGCTTGCCACCGCCACGTATCAAAAAAGTGACCAAGAATATCGCCTTTCCCAAGTTTTCCGACAACAATTGCTGGCTGCGGAATGTCTTCTGCAGGCGTTTCTGCGACTGCAACAACACGAACTGATGGACGAATGGATACTTTTGGCAGGCTTGAAAAGACGTTCAAACCATTGAACGAATCTTTTGTACTTTCATTATCCAACCATGAGAACCAGCCTGGCCGAGTCCCAGTGGCAAGTACGCGAAAGTGTTTTGGAATGCTTGACGACCGAGGGGCATCAACTGCAAGCACTGGTGCTGCCGGCAACCAACTTTCGAGCCCCATATCTTCATCAAACCATCTTTGTCCCGGCAACCAGACAACACCAACCCCAAACTGAGACACAGCCTCACGGAGTGATTCCCAGGCGATTGCATCTTTCTCTGCAGCAGCGACTCCTATATCTCCAAGCACCACAACATCGTATGTATTCCACTCACTCACCGTTCTGGGCAATGCATGCTTTGTTCGCAAATCGACAGTATCTCGACCAGCCAGCAAGCACGATGCGGTCACGAATCGCTTGTCAGTATTGAGGAGTTGTTGAAGATACCGAAACTCAAAGCGGGGAGTGTGGTCGACAAGCAAAACCCGAATCGGACTGTTTGAAATAATGAGGGGAACCACACCTACATGTTGCCCATTCTTTTCAGTTCCTACAGTGACCTCAACGGCATGAGACAATACCAGAGAATCATCAACCGAGCCCGGAGAATCCCCTTTGAATACATCATTTGACTGAAAAGAGAACTCACCTGCACCAGCATAGATATAACCTCTGGCAGTTGGTGGAGCATGCACCTCAAGCTCACCCTTTGTTTCACCAATCTGCCATGCCAGAGACTTTATTTTTTTTGAAGACGCGATTCCTTCACAGGATATCTGTATCGAATCGTTCAACTGATAGACACCAGGCGCATAAATCGATGAAAAACGAAAGCCTGTTGGCAGCCGTTCTCCTGACGTTGAATCGTCACCAATCGGCATAGCAACAAGAGGAACATTTTGTTCAAAAGCCAAACGAGCGGCCGATAACCACGAAAGCCCACCGGTGATGGCACCATCACTCACAACAACAACTGATGCAGGCTTGTCATTGTTTTCTTGACGGATGATCTCTGATACGGCATCTCCTAGCCGGCTAGCATTCGGCCCAGGTTTCACCACTGCAAGTTTTTGAAGTTCCGCTGCGGTAACCTCCTCTGGGTATGTTCCAAGTAATCGAGTCTTCTCTGAGGCCAAGTAAATCAATACTCGCCGATAACGAGAAAGCTGATCAAGCACAGATACTTCTTCATTTTTAGCCGTGAGTGCATTAATACCCACCATAAGTCGAGACGACCCTTCAGCGATACTGCCCGAAGGTACATCAACTCCGCTGACCTTCGTTGCCATACTCGGTGATACATCAATAATCACCGCAATCGGCGACTCAGTTGCTCTTTCAATGTTGTTCGCTGGCACATCATTCCAAACAAAAAACATGACTCCGAGCAAAACAAACATTGCAACACGTAGCAGAATCACTCCCATACTCAGTGTTTCATTTCCAAAGAAACGTTGATGACGTGATAACGCGAACTCTAACATGAAAAAAATGACGCTCATGATCAGAAAAACATGTGACAGCGGGATAACAGTCTCCACACGATCTCGTGTCTCTGATGATCCAGCTTCAGCTGCTACCGGCTCCAGCCACCGTTCGACCAACCCATCCAGCAGTGGCAAAAAAGAGGGCCAGGCAACAAGGTCACTCCAATTGTCATGCAAAGACGTTTCTCCAGATAACTCAAGCGGAATGGCTGACACCACCACCCGTCCGCGCCCAACCTTGGACTCCAGAATCAGAGGACGATGTGTCTGAGACGTGACAAGTAGCACCGATGTTTGACTGCTCGTTTCCACTGGCTCAAGCTGCATAAGCCTCCACACTCGGGGCCCACTGAGAGGTGACGTGA
>CAXFJI010000291.1:0-4025 GCA_964003275.1 uncultured Planctomycetaceae bacterium | reverse complement strand
CTCGATATGGTTCTATTTATGCCGGCATCAATAGCTCCCCACAAACAGGGTTGCAGGCTTACATCTGCACACCATCGAGTGCAGATGCTCATCTTGGCAACACATGAAAACCAGCGATTTACCGTTTCAACATATGAGATTAATAAAAGCGGAGTGAGCTTTACTGTCGAAAGCCTTATTCATCTTTGTAAACAGTACCCGAATGACCAGCTGCTTCTTCTGCTCGGCCCTGACATGATCAGTGATCTCCCAAATTGGCATGAACCTGAGAAGATCCTTGATCTTGCCACACCGGTGGCCATGCTTCGCACAGGAATCGATGATCGTGAAAAGATCTTTTCCAATGACAGACTTATGCAGCTTTTCGGTACAAAACAACTTGAGATGACAAAAAAGTCCGCTGTTCAATTACCAGCGGTAAGCGTTCGATCGACAGCAATCCGAGATGCCATGGCATCGGGAAAGAGTATTCAAGATTATGTCCCTCAGGCAGTCGAAGACTACATCTACGCCCATCAGCTATATCGCATAACCTGAGCGAAACGCTGTTCTAAGAGATGACTCTTCGTTTCGTTCTGTGCACGGGCGTCACGAGCCAGGGCACTAATGAGGACATCTAATTGCTCTGAAGGCGCATGAGCAATGTTCAGCATTATGCGAGCACGTCCGGCAACATGGCATGAGCCGCCTGCTAGATCTCCGAGCGGTTCTTCACATATTTCATAACCGAGATAATGAGCGAGGTTCCTCGATTCCTCAAGGAGCCCTAAGGTATCTGACATTGGTATTCCTTCCGTGGAAAGTCATTTCCCCCATGGGCTTGCCGAAAGACCAAGTTCGACGCGACGCACTTCCTTTGCCCTCCGGTACTCAACAAAGCGAGCACGCTCTTCGGGCGTCGTCTTATCAATAATTCTCTTCAGCCAATCATTTCGTCCATCCTTTGAACGGCTGCTTGGTGGTCCTGCTTGCTTCCCCGGGCCACCATTTTGAGGAGTTTTCTTACTGGCATTGGTCTGGGCGGATGAGTTACTTGAGCCTTTATCACTTTTGAAAAAACCACCTATCGCTGATGCCGTCTTGAAGGCTGTCATCATCATTTCTTCCTGCTTTATCTGTCTATCAAGTTCTTTGAGCCGTTGTTCGGGAGGGGCATCGAAATAGGCATTAATTTGGGCTCTCATGACGGACTGAAACATACTCCCACTACTTTTGGCAACTTCCCCGCGCAGTGAGTCGGGGAGAGCTCGTGACTTCTGAAAAATGGTGCCCATGGTCGTAATCGCTTCAACCGCTTCTGAAACGTTTCTTGGCCCCCCCTGAGAAAGAAATTTGTCCTGAGCTTCTTTCTGTAGGACAAGTATTTCTTGAACTCGAGGATCTGTCCCGGTGCTGATCCAGCCAGCCCACCATGCAATGCCAGCAGAGAGGAGACACGCAATACAAATACCCCCGCCCCACGGTATCAGAAGAGACTTGAGGTTTTTCTTTGTGCTATTTTTTTCCAAGTGAGCATGCATGAAAAATGGAACCTATGGGAGAGAGATAGCTATTAGAGATTTTCAACATGGCCGTCCAGATACAGGAAGTTCCGAGCACCTTCTGGAGCACTCCATGATTGACCGTCGTTTGGATCGTTTGGATCAGTGACGTTCGTTCCAAGAACACCAGCCCAACCTCCGGCATGGAAAGGAGCAAATTCGAACAAGATCCATACTTTTGTTGTTCCATATTGTCGACCGCTTCGCCTGCCGATTTGTACTTCCTCACGACTTCGTCCTCGTGCAGGGAGAGGTGTTTCACTGATAAGTCGACGGGCTGGATATTCATAGCTCGTTCCTTCGTATGCCTGATTTTCGTATTCCTTGGGTCGCACAGAAGCAGGAAGAGCATTCCACTTTGCTTTGATTGCATCTGCAGCAGCCCCGGTACGATTGAAGTAAACGGTGTCGGAAGGACACTGGAAGTTTTGTCGACTATTTTCCATGAACGGACCAAGAGCCGCTGCAATACTTGGGCGAATAGCACGCTTCGGTGGAGTCGGGGAATAAAAATCAAGTTCTTGACTTGGCATCTGAGCTGCAAGAGGGAATTCACTTTTGGTCGTTCGATCAAGATACATGTTCATAGCAATGCCGATCTGCTTGAGATTCGACTTGCAGGAGATACGACGTGCTGCTTCTCTGGCAGACTGTACTGCAGGCAGAAGGAGGCCGATCATGAGTCCAATGATGGAAATGACAACAAGAAGTTCAATGAGAGTGAAGCCTCTGCACCGGTTTTTGTTTCTTTTCAAACTGATAGTACTGATACCACACAGTGCGTCGCATTGATTCGTTACAGGCCTCATGGTTTCACCGATTTACCTTACTTTGTCACTTTAGGGGGATTCTAACTCTAGCTTCCTTGAAAGTTGAACGGTCGAGAAGCCGAAAAGGATCGTTTTCACAAGTATACAGCCAGAGAAGCGATTCGGACGATGTCAAAAGAAGTACAAAAAAGAAGTGCAAAAAGTGCGTCTTGAACGGCTTTGTGCCGGTTTCGAGCACTTGATTTGGTGTGTAGGAGGCATAAGTGATGCAGGCAGGTGAGAGCACACGTGAGGTAGGGAGTAGTCCGTGTACTGCTTTGATTGTGCCATCTGATCAATCACTCCGAAAACCATTTGTTATGCGTGCACATCGTTCGAAAAACAGTGATTCTTCAGATGAATCGAAAGACCGATTAAAGATTCGTGGCTCGGATGAGTCTGGAGTGTTGCAAGAGCAAGAGAAATATCAAGCGTTGCAAGAACGTCACGTAAGAGAACTTGAGGCATTAAGGCAGGAGGTATTTGAGGCACGGAAACAGGCAAGTCTTGGTGAACTTCTTGGTACGACAACTCATGAATTTAATAATGCACTGACGACCATTCTGAATTACGCCAAGATGGGGCTTCGGCACCGTGACCAGCCAACTCGTGACAAAGCACTTGAACGAATTCTTTCATCTGCTCAACGGGCAGCGAAAATTACGGCAAGCGTTCTCACGATGTCGCGAGGAAGAGCAAATCGACTTGAACCAGTTGACCTAACACTGTTGGTCGAAGATGTGCTTGTTCTCCTTGAACGTGAAATGATGAAATATCGTGTGCAAGTTGAGAGAGAGTTTTCCCCGGTGCCATCGGTAACAGGGAATCCAGTGCAACTCCAGCAAGTGTTCCTCAATCTTCTTGTGAATGCGAGGCAAGCGATGCCTGAGGGCGGTCGGCTTATCCTTCGTATTGCTCCTGCACCAACGCCATCCAGCATTGATCTTGTGGTGCGTGATACTGGTTGCGGAATGACTTCTGATGTGATGCGTCGAATGTTTGAACCGCATTATTCAACAAAAAAAGGTCCAGATGAAACAGGTAAGGGTGGCAATGGTCTTGGGCTTGCCGCCTGTAAGGAAATCATTGAGTCTCACCGTGGGCGTATTCGTGTTGAAAGTGCATTAGGTAAGGGCACTGCTATTACTCTTCGATTACCTGTAGCTTCCTCGTGAGAGTGTGGTGTGAACATTGGTTAGTCGCCGTCGAAGTGTTCTTGGTTCGTTGTTGAGCAGAGATTCTTCGAATGTTTGTGCCTGTGTATTTCACGTTGAAGCATGACGGCAGAGCCCGTTGCTGTGATGCCTGCTGTGAGGACGAGGGTCCATAAGGGGATAATTCTTTTTGCTGCAACAAATTCTTGCTCCCTAGCTCCATCTGCTAAATCTTGTGGAGGTAAGCCGGCAGATCTTCTGCTCCGTTCAATTGCTGCTTCCTGGCGACCAAGAAAACGACTTTCTACCTGTCTCTGGCGTCTATCAAACTTTGGTGAAATAAGACCAAGAGCGATCAGAGACATCACAGAAAACAAAAGACCCCAGAACCACGGACTGTCAGACAAACGAAACTTCATAAAAGAAGTATATGGTTTGGGGAAGTTGCCATTGTAATTTCTCAGATTCCCGGCCAGCGAGCCTGTACATCCCGGCCAGCATAGGATCCACCATCACCGAGT
>CAXFJI010000290.1:0-4046 GCA_964003275.1 uncultured Planctomycetaceae bacterium | reverse complement strand
TTTTGCCTATTCTCATGAGATCATCATTAAGTCATTAGGATGCGGAGATGTGCTTCACATACATCATGGTTCTATTTGGTGTGTCTAAAATGCGTTCATGAATCTGCCAGATGTTGACATGGACAGGGAGGGGACGTCACTGGAGTTAACTCATCTGGAATCCCAAGTGATTGTGCCGAAGCGAAGTCAGTGCATGTCCGACGCAGGCTTCCACGAGGGAATATCTTTGGATTAACAATAATGATGTTTGCTGCACACTCGTGTATGGCAAACTCTAGGCTGCGTGGGTCATGACTCATCACAGCGCGTACGCCTGGATTTCTATTCAGCAGAACAAGCGCAGCATGCGGGCGTCCACACAACAATACTCCACGCGCACCGTTACGAGACGCATGCATGGCCATCGTTGTGATGACATCGGTGAGCCCTGATGCTGGAAGCTGCTGTGCATGAGGAATATCTTGGATGATGGAGGCGGACCGTTGGGCCCAGCTGCCGTCACATTCGGCCTGTCCAATAATGAACGGCAAAGCGTTTGTTTCTTCCGATGGCGAGCTGGCTGATCGAACAATCCGTATGCCCTGATCGCGAGCGGATTCCCATGCAGAAGGTGTCACCACGGCTTTGGGTTGAATATGTACGGCCGTAGAATCCTTTGGGAGATGGGTAATGGTAGCAAGTGTGATGACACGATCATCGATGGTCACGAATGTCGATGGTCCGCTCACGTTCGCTGTTTCTGAGCACGTTGACTCACTGATAGCATGTTCATCTTGTGAACGGATTCTCGCAACTACTTCGCTGACAAGCAGACGGATCATATCAGGGTCTGGAGTGGTGTGATGGCTCATGGATCACCGTGGTGTGCTGTGTGATTGAGTTGTCTGCCCTGTGGAATGCGACGGCAGTGTTTTTGTTTTTCGGAGATCATCAACGATGGCAATGATGCTCCATCGGGCGGGTGTAGCGTCTGTGTTAAGTGATTCCCGAAGAAGTCGGCCATCACTCGTTATCATGACAAGGTCACCAATACTGGCACTGACAGTGTTGATGGCAAGTTGAGGATCACCATCAGCAGAGGTGTGATCAGCGAGAAGTGGTTGAACAACGTGAAGACACGATCCATGGAGTGATGGATGTTTCACAGTTGCAGTTGCCGTGCCGATGATCTGAGCGAGTTGCATGGTAGTTCGAGTGGTTGGATATGTTACGTGTGTCGAGCACTTCCAAGGATGCGAAGATCGTCAACAAGCGTGCAGCGGCGTTGTCGTGTAAATGTTAACGGAGTGGTAACACCCTCCCCTGTGGGCGTTGCAATTGAAAAAGAGAGATACCCTTCTCCTCCAAGCCCAAGGCCTGCTACGCTGGGCCCATTTTTGATGAAGAGAGTCGTATCGAGCAGTCTTCCCATAGAGGTCATGGTCCGTACATTGTTTGAATGAATGACAGCTGTATGCCGAAAGCCATGTTCGCTTTCGTGTGCATGGTGGATTGCTTCATCAGCATCCTTGCATCGAACAAAAGGAAGAAAAGGCATCATCTGTTCTGTCGGGACAAAAGGATTCTCAATATCGGTCTCACCAAAAATGAGTTCGAGTCCGTCGTGTCCTGAAGCCCCTGCAGCGTGTGCAAGCACAGAAGCGTCTTGTCCAAGTAGGTCCTTGCTGGGCACCCAGTGTCGATGCGATCCCTCGCCAGTCATGATGATGGCTCGTTGGGTAAGGGAATCGACTTGATGTGCATTCAGCTTTAGAGCTCCTGCCCGCTCCATTGCGGCCATCAATTGCTCAAACACACGTTCCACTACAAATACTTGTTTTTCACCAATACAGAGAAGATTGTTATCGTACGAAGCTCCTTGAATGATTGACTGAGCAGCGTTATCAAGGTCAGCGGTGTCGTCCACAACGACTGGTGGATTTCCAGGGCCAGCGACAATGGCACGTTTTGGTGATTGGAGTGCAGCTTTGGCAACAGCGGGCCCTCCTGTCACACAGATCAATTTTATTCCACGGTGATTGAATAGGAGATCAGCTGATTCAAGCGTTGGTTCCGCAATGATTGTGATGAGGTTATCAACACCAAGGTCCCGATGAATCGCACGGTTGAATCGCCGCACGCCTTCTACAGCAATTGTTCGCCCACTTGGGTGAGGGTTGACAACCACGGTGTTCCCGCTGGCAATCATGTTGACTGCGTTACAGGCAATAGTGGGAAGAGAGTGTGTGACGGGAGTGATTGCTGCAATTGGTCCAAATGGTGCATGTTCGATTACAGCAAGACCGGTATCTCCGCTAAATACTTCACTCCCCATGAACTCAACACCGGGTACTTTCTCACCAAGAACTTTGAGTTTTTCTATTTTATGCTCAAGTCGCCCAATGCCTGTTTCAGAAAACTCCATACGACCCAGCTCTTCTGCATCTTCAATTGCAATGCGACGGATGTGCGCAATTGCCTTTTTGCGGCCTTCGATTCCCAGTGTTTCAAGCTGTTCAAATGCCTCTTGGGAAGCCGCAACCGCATCATCAACAGATGAAAAGATACCGTTTGCGCCAGAAAGCGACTGGCTGTTGGAATAGTTGTCGCGTGTCGTCTGCGGAACACGTGCTTGTGGAGCATGGAGTTCCGAAATGACCTGACGGACGATGGAAGCAATATCAGGAGTCGCAGTAGTCATAGTTTATTTCCTGTTGAAAACCTGTGTGCCTTCAATTTGAAGAGTGTCGACGAGGCCAATAATGACCGCATCAATTGGGAGAGATTTTGTTTCGGGAGTAAGTCTGGCACTCGAGCCTTGTGTAATAAGGACAAATTGATCGTCGCCAGCGCCAAGGGTATCGACGGCAATAAAGGTTCGACCTGTTGGTACCAGGTGATCTCTTGTCTCTTCGTCCACTCGATAGGGTTCAACAACAAGCAGTTTGTGCCCAGTCATGGATGCTGCTTTTTGTGTGGCAACAACTGAGCCAGTAACTTTTGCAATGAACATGGCAGTTATTCCTTTTCTATGTTGATGTGCCGGCAAGAAAATCACGTGTCTGACGAGCGACGATCAGTTCTTCATTTGTTGGGATGACCCACAGTCGAACACGACTGCCTTTGCCAGTGATCTCATGCTCGTGTTCTGCAGGCGACGCATTTGATGATTGGTCGATTGTGACACCAAGGTCTTCAAGCCCGGCAACAACTGCATTGCGTATCATTGGTGAGTTTTCACCAATACCGCCAGCGAATGCGATCGTATCCAAGCCCCCTAATTCAACGATGCCAGCCCCAAGCCAGTGTCGAATTGCAGACACATAGACCTCGATCGCCGTCTGTGCCCGTTCATTCCCAGATGCAGCAGCAGTTTCGAGGTCTCGCATGTCACCGGATGTGCCAGACATGCCTGCCAGGCCCGCCCGATTGGAGAGTTCAGAGAGTAATGATTCAAAACTTTTTCCGGTTTGTTTCGCGACATGGAGGAGGGCATAGGGATCCAGATCTCCAGAGCGATTGTTCTGAGGAAGGCCTGATTGCGGACTCATGCCCATTGATGTTCCAACACTCTTCCCATTAAGAATCCAACAGACACTGCTTGATCCTCCCAGATGGCGGGAGATTATTCTAAGTGGGTGTGTCTCCGGCATCAGCTTTGCTACGTGAGTTGCAACAAACCGATGACTTGCTCCATGAAATCCCCATCGTCGCACTCGATGGGTATCAACCCAACTGTGAGGAACAGCATACAAGGCATTCCTTTCAGGAATGGTTGCATGGAATCCTGTCTCAAAGGCTGCGATGATGGGGACGTGTGGTAATCGCGCACCCAGCAGCCGCATTGCCTTCACGTATGGTGGATTGTGTGCCGGGGCAACATCTGCCATCTCATCCATCGCGGCAAGGACATCAGCATCAACCTGTACCACGCCACTCATTCGGCCACCGTGCACGGCCTTGAAGCCAATGGCAGCAACATCTTCAACAGTATTCAGTGGACCACCATCAGAGGTGAGTTGCTCGATTGCTGCCTGCAGTGCTACAGCATGGTCAGCAATGGCCAT
>CAXFJI010000289.1:0-4046 GCA_964003275.1 uncultured Planctomycetaceae bacterium | reverse complement strand
TCTTTAAATTGAAGTGTGTCAACTTCTTCTGCCGTTTCGACAAGAGTAAATGCATCTGGAGCTTGGCCGATAGTGCCAATCACTTCATCATGTCCTTCATGACCGATAAGCAGTATCCTGTACCCTGCTTTGGCATATTTTATTGCTTCAAGGTGAACTTTTGTCACTAACGGGCATGTTGCATCAATCGCTCGAAGCCTTCGTTGAGTAGCAACCTCACGGACCTCAGGTGCGACACCATGGGCGGAGAAGAGGAGTACAGCTTCTTCAGGAACGTCTTCAACAGAGTCCACAAAAACAGCACCCTCTTGTGTAAATCGTTCAACAACATGTTTGTTATGAACAATTTCATGAAATACGTATACAGGTGTGCCGTAGAGGCGAATGGCTGTTTCGAGAGTTTCAATGGCCATGTTCACGCCAGCGCAGAAGCCACGTGGACTAGCAAGGAGGATATTCATAGGAGGAGTTGTCCTTGAGCACAGATGGAGACGGTGCTGGAGCGAATGTATCGTTTGGGCATGGGAATGATCGGTGTTGAGGTGGAAAAACGCAGTAGTATCGTAGTGCAACTGGCTTTCTTCGACTAGGTGACGGTATCCTTGCGTGTTCCGTGTCCATCAAAACGTCTCCTATTGAAAACTGTCCGACCCGCCGTGATCGACCGGCTTGGGAGCGTACGGTTCCTGCGGACAATTGTTCACTCTTCGAGGCGGAAGAATTTTGTAGAAGTCTTGCTACCAGTCACTATGAAAACTTTACAGTCGCAACGCATCTCGTCCCAGAGCGTTTGCGCCAAGATCTGGCGAACGTTTACTCGTTCGCCCGTTGGAGTGACGATCTTGCTGATGAATCGATGTCTACTGAAGAAGCCTCCGCATCTCTTGCTCTATGGCGAAAACAGTTGAAAGACTGCTTTGATGGGCAACTGCATCATCCTGTCTTTATTGCACTGGCTCAAACTATTCAGCATCATAATCTTGTCATTGAACCATTTCTCGATTTATTGGAGGCATTTGAGCAGGATCAGTCGGTTGTTCGATACACCACCCGCCCTGCCCTCCTTGAGTACTGTCGGTGTTCTGCCAATCCTGTAGGGCGCATCGTGCTTGCGCTGGCTGGTTGTAAAGGTGATGGTCAGATTGAATACTCTGATTCGATTTGTACAGGACTCCAACTCATCAATTTTTGGCAGGATGTGAAGCGAGATCACTTGGCTAATCGCATCTATCTTCCTGCTGATGATATGCTTCGGCATGACGTTGACGAGTCGATGCTGGATGCTACGCATGCTTCTCATCAGTTAGTCGGTCTTCTCAAAGAGGAGGTTGCCTGGGCTCGTGAGTTCTTGTGCTATGGGTTGCCTTTAGAAAAAACAGCTCCTCGCGTACTTCGTCCTGCAATCAAAATGTTTATACGCGGAGGTCTTGCAATCGCGGATGCTATTGAGCGGGTAGGTTTTGATACGCTTGCGTCAAGGCCTACAGTAAGCAAGTGGACCAAACTCCGGCTTGCTGGCTCGGCATGGTTGAGCATGAAATTTGGGAGTATCTTTCCAGAATGAACGTCGACACGCTTCTGGCAGATCATGCGGCATGCGATTCTCTCTTAAGGAAATCGGCATCGAGTTTTTCTTTCCCTATTCGGCTTTTGCCAAAAGCTAAACGCCAAGGAACAACAGCACTTTATGCTTTCTGCAGAAAGGCAGATGATGTTGTAGATGAGGAGCCAGATAAAGAAATCGCAAGGAAATCATTAGAACATTTTGAGAACAGTTTGAGTGCAGCATTAGCACATGAAAGATGTGATGATCCAGTTTTACGAGCCGTTGTTGATTCGGTGAGACGTTTTTCGATTCCAGTGAAGTATCTCTATGAGATTCTAGCTGGAGTACGCATGGATCTTGATCATCGGGGGTATACGTCGTTCGAGGAACTGCACTTATATTGTCAACGCGTTGCCAGCGCGGTGGGATTGGCCGCTATACATATCTGGGGTTTTCACTCCGATAAAGTCTTCATCCCTGCTGACGCATGTGGTCTCGCATTTCAACTCACAAATATTCTCCGTGATGTCCCAGAGGATCTATCTCGCGGAAGAATTTATATTCCTGCGCATGATATGCTGGCATGCGGCTGTTCTGAGGCGGATTTGAAGCGTGGTCGGATTGGTAAGGAATTTGAGGAACTTGTGGCAATAGAAGTATCGAGAGCAGAGATTTTGTTCGATCAGGCTCGTGAACTCGATCAGTACTTATCAACGGATGGCAGGCTTATTTTTCGAGCAATGTTTGGTGTGTATCGTGGTTTGCTTGAGAGTGTTCGGGCGGCCGGCACATCAATATTTCAAACAAGAATACAGCCATCAAAATCAGTGCTTGTATGTAAAGGGCTGTTGGCAATCGCCTTCGGGACAAAGCCGTGGAAGGTGTTGTGAAGATGCCATTTTCCAAGCAACAGAATTCTCGATGTCGCAGTAACGTGATAATAGTCGGTGGTGGGCTCGCTGGTTTAGCAGCAGCAACTGCCCTTGTTGATTCAGGATGTGCCGTCACAATCCTTGAGGGGCGACGCCATGTTGGAGGGCGAGCGGCTTCGTTTGAGGATCCAGTTGTCGGTGGGCTTGTAGATGCCTGTCAACATGTGGCGATGGGGTGCTGCACAAATTTTCTTAGTTTCTGCAAGCAAACTGGAATCGTTGACTTTCTTCGGTGTGATCGCACGCTTTTTTTTATTGGACCCGATGGAAGTCGGACTGCCTGTACGCCGTCACGATTGCTGCCAGCTCCGTTGCATTTAGTACCTCTTATGTTCAACATGCACTATTTCTCGATGAGTCAACGGATTCAGTTAGGTGTGGGTATGATGCGTCTTGCGAGGCTCAGCCCAAACAAATCTGACGGCAGTCTGACGGCTGTAGACTGGCTCAAAAAAGTGAAACAGCCTTCAAAAGTTGTTGATTATTTTTGGAGGCCAGTTCTTGAAAGTGCGCTTGGTGAGAATATTGATTTGGTAAGCGTCCACGCGGCACAAAAGGTTGTCGTCGATGGTTTTCTTGCACATCGAACAGCAGCAGACTTATATGTTCCAACACTGCCACTGGGTGAACTATTTGGAAATCGAGTTGCTCAGTGGCTGACGGATCATAATGTCGTTTTGAGGACATCGTCTGCTGTGACGGAGATACGACGGAAGACAGATGGTCAATTAGCATCGGTGGTGTGTGGGGATGAGGAGCATTCATGCGATGCCATGATTCTTGCAGTGCCGTGGCGTCAAGCTGGACGGCTATTACCTGATCTTGTGCCTAGAGCAGATGATTCGTTAACGGGGTCGCCAATTACTGCTATTCATTTGTGGTTTGATAAGCCAGTCATCGATCTTCCTCACGCCGTATTTCTTGGGTTTACGTCACAGTGGGTTTTTCAAGCAGATGCATCACATGACGCGGAATCTGGATATTGCCAGGTTGTTATCAGTGCGTCACGAGGTTTGTTTGAAGGTGACCGAAACATTTTGCTTGAAACGGTTGTAGATGAGATCCGAAGTGTCTTTCCAAAAGCAAGGAACGCGAGGCTATTGAATTCTCGTATTGTGACAGATCCGACAGCAGTGCTTTCAGTTCGTCCAGGAGTCGATTCAGTGCGACCTGAGGCGAAAACATCAGTCAATAATATATTCCTTGCTGGTGATTGGACTGCGACGGGTTGGCCCTCAACAATGGAAGGGGCTGTGCGAAGTGGTCGATTAGCTGCTCAATCACTCAAGGATCACTTGGGACTACCTTGTGAGGAAGGTGTCGAGAATCAACCAAAAAATCTTCTCGTCCGATTTCTTTTGGGCAGGTAGTTGACTGGAATTCGTTTCTTATGAATAAGAAAATGAAAAAGATTTTGTATTGGATTTTATTTTGTTTCAGCATTGTGAGATTCCATGTCGTGGGCCTTGTCTGATTTTGGAAAACAGCTCTCTGATGGCACTGGTATCGGGGAGTTGATGGATGATCTTGGCCATGCGTTGGCTCAGGAAAGAGATGACCTCTGCATG
>CAXFJI010000288.1:0-4048 GCA_964003275.1 uncultured Planctomycetaceae bacterium | reverse complement strand
TCCATGCACGAAACACATAGTGACATCTACTTTCAACGCCTGAATGGAAACGATTAACTGAATCTGCTCAATGAACATCCTTCTTACTGGCGCTACTGGTTATGTCGGACGTTGCCTGTTACCAAAACTAGAACAACAAGGTTACAGTGTTCGCTGCCTTGCCAGACGTCCAGAGAAACTCGCTGGACGTACAGGCCCATCAACAACCATTATGGTTGGAGATGCTTCTAACCCTGACGATCTGGCGCGTGCCTGCGAGGGCATGGATGTCGCGTTCTGGCTGGTGCACTCCATGGAAAGTGGCGTGGATTTTGAGCGGGCTGACCGACTGGCTGCTGAGCAATTTGGAGAAGCAGCCAACGCTGCTGGGGTAAAGCGAATCATCTATCTCGGAGGGCTCGGGGCTGATAATGATACACTGTCAGCTCATCTCCGAAGTCGTCATGAAGTTGGTGCAATTCTTCGGGCAAGTGGTGTTGAGGTTCTTGAATTCCGTGCCTCCATTATTATTGGAGCCGGTAGTTTTTCATTTGACCTTGTCCGAACACTCGTTGAACGACTGCCGGTAATGATCTGTCCGTCTTGGGTAGCCACGCCAACCCAACCAATCGCTATTGCCGATATTGTTGCCTATCTTACGGCAGCGATTCGTCTTGAAAAAACAAATTCAAGCATTTTTGAGATTGGAGGACCAGACAAAGAGTCCTACGGCGCTATCATGAAAGAGTATGCTCGCCAGAGAGGATTGACTCGGCTCATGATTCCGGTTCCTGTTTTGACGCCACGGCTCTCCAGCCTGTGGCTCAAACTGGTAGCCACAAAATATTCAAAGGTGGGAAGAAAGTTGATTGACGGCCTCAAGAATCCAACAGTCGTTGAAGATTCCAGTTCTTTCGAGACGTTTCGCATTCGTCCTCGAAACCTGAAAACTGCGGTTCGTGAAGCCGAACAGAATGAAGACCAAGAATTTTCAAACAAGCGATGGGCAGATGTAGCTGATATTGAGGAACTTCCTTATCGATATGGTGGGAAACCAGCAGGAAGTCGTCTTGTTGATCATCGCCACGCTGTCGTCTCAGTTTCTCCTGAAGAGGCCTTTAAGGCTATTGAATGTATTGGCGGACATAATGGATGGTATGCCTGTAATTGGCTCTGGAACCTTCGTGGGTTGATGGACCGTTGCATTGGTGGACCTGGCATGTCACGTGGTCGACGTGATCCAGAAAAACTTGTGACCGGTGACACACTCGATTGCTGGCATGTTGAATTCTGTGATCCGCCAAGAAGGTTAAGGCTTGCTGCAGAAATGAAAATTCCAGGGCGTGGATGGCTTGAGTTTGAAGTTGTCCCGCGCGATCACGACGTAACGATTCATCAAACAGCTGTGTTTGATCCAAAAGGTTTGAGTGGACTTATCTATTGGTATGCCATCTGGCCCCTCCATGAATTGGTTTTCACCAGAATGCTCGCTGGAATAGTGCGGAAATCCGCCAGTTCCTGATGCATTTTTCTGAGGCCGTTCCTATCCTCAATGCGTACTGCACAGCGGCTCAAGGTAGGAGCGGACTCGACGTGTCCATAACGCATATCCTTTTTCATTAAGATGCAGTTTATCATCACGAAAAAGTTCTATGCGTGGGCGTCCGTCACGACTCAGAAAAAGATCCTCTGTCGGAATAAATACTGCGTTTTTTGTTTGATCACATAGCACTGCGATGCGATCATTCAATTCGCTTATCTTCGGCCAAACGCTCCAACGCTTTTCCGTAGGAGTCACGGCAATAATCAGTACTGGAACACCAGGTGCATGAGCATGCACCTTGTCTAAAAACTGCTCGAAGTACCCAACTGCCTGCTCAGGCGAAAGATCGTCTTGTTCTTTTCCACGAATGTCATTTGCAACAAAGAGTACAATCGACTGCAGATGGTGATCTCCAAGGATCCTATTCGTGTAATACACAACATCAACCGTTGTTGCTCCTCCAAAACCTCTCTGGATAATGTCATATGGAGCCATATCTTCAGCTAAGGTTTCCCATAGCCTGATACTCGAACTCCCAACAAACATAATAGAATTGTTTGGATACACATTCTTTTGGTCGTCTGTCTCAAATGCAGCAATTGCCGACTCCCACTTGTCCACATCAGCAGCAACCAGTGGAGCAGCCATACAAAAGACCACGAGAACTAGAACGAACTCGGATATATATCGATTGTGCATCCCTCTTAAGACCCTATTATTTTTTTCACGAGAATATCCCTGAGATCGAATACTATACCCCAGTCTCAAGAATACACACTGCGTTGACGTTCTTTTGTCATTCCTGAAATTCAATTTCGTGTTATCCTCGTGGTATGACTTCGCACGTGTTTCGTGTTTCCCTTGTTCACGGGTAGTGAAATGTATTATGTATATTGCATCCGCAGCCTCTTGATCGCAGCATACCTGTTTACATGTGGATTAACGTGGGCGGCCCAACCATGGCCAGAATTCCGTGGCCCCACAGGAGATGGTGTTTCTACCGCACAACATTTGCCGGTGCGATGGAGTGAAGACTCCGGAATTGTATGGAAGGCTGCTATTCCCGGCAAAGCGTGGTCCTCCCCAGTCATTTGGAATGGCCCCGTTTGGATGACGAATGCCACCACTGACGGGAAACGGCTTTCCGTGCTTGCGATCGATCAAGAAACTGGAAAAACCGTACATGATCTGACTGTTTTCGAAATAGACAGCCCTCAATTCTGTCATGACTTCAACAGCTACGCTTCACCAACACCTGTTCTTGAGTCTGGCCGTCTTTATGCGCATTTCGGCAGTGCCGGGACAGCCTGCCTCGACACTGACACTGGTACGATTCTTTGGAGCAGGCAGGACTTACCTTGTGACCACTTCAGGGGCCCTGGCTCTTCGCCTATTTTATATGACGGACTGCTTATCGTGGCATTCGATGGCTTTGACTATCAATACGTTGTCGCCCTTAACGCGAAGAATGGTCAGACCGTGTGGAAGACAGACCGAAATATCGAATATGGCACTGACAATGGAGACATGAAAAAAGCCTATGCAACAGCCACCGTTCTTTCCCACGGCGGTCGAGAGCAGGTTGTTGTCCCAAGCGCGGGAGCAACTATTGCCTATGACCCACACTCTGGAAAAGAAATTTGGCGAGTGAACCATGGTGGAATGAATGCATCTGCCAGACCTCTTCATTCAAATGGAATCATCTATATCAACACAGCTGCTGGTGGCATGGGGCTTCTCGCAGTGACTCCAGAGGGACGTGGAGACATCACTTCATCAAACATTGTCTGGAAATCTTCTCGAGGATCTGGTACTCGCTCATCTCAATTACTGCTTGGAAACCAAGTCGTTTTACTTTCCAACTCTGGAGTGCTTAGTTTTCTCAATGCCAGCACAGGAACATCACAATTCCAAAAAAGGCTCAAGGGCGAGTTTTCTGCATCCCCACTGCTCGCAAATGACAACATCTATCTTTGTAATCAAGAAGGAGAAACCTCTGTGGTATCCGCCAAAGAACCACATGACATAATCTCGGTCAACTCTTTAGATGATGGATGCATGGCCTCTCCAGCCGTATATGACAACGCACTATTTCTAAGAACAAAGAGTCACCTCTATCGGATTCAGAATCCATAATGCATGTGCTGTATCGAACGAGCTATGAAGGAATTGGGGCACTTTCCAGTTGAATTGTGGAATGACTGATATGAAAGTTCTGCCGCAACACGGCTTTGGTTGCTTTCAGAACCATAACTTGATCAGCCTCTCTGGAAACAAGAAGGTGTGCCGTAAGGGAAGTTTCTGAGGTGCTCATTCCCCACACATGCAGATCATGAATTGCAACAACTCCAGAAACCTCTTTCAGTGCAGTCTCGACTAGATCGATATCGATTCCGCGAGGCACCGCATCAAAAGCAAGTTCAATACTTTCTCTCAAAAGTCCCCATGTCCCAATCACAATAGCAACGGTGATCAAGACACTGACAACCGGATCAATCCACACCATTCCTGTAAGAAGAATGCCAA
>CAXFJI010000287.1:0-4056 GCA_964003275.1 uncultured Planctomycetaceae bacterium | reverse complement strand
TCTTTGAAAAAACAGCACCAAATGATTTCAGTGCGGATACAGCAACGGCTTCACCTCCGGGCATACGCTCAAATGCTTGAGCAAGTTGCATCGCAAGGCCGGCGGTCTTCAGATCATCCGGATCTGCCGCAAGTGTACTTGTAACCTTTTCCACAAGTTGCTCTCCTGCAGCAACATCTCCACTTGCAAAAACCGCCTGTGCTTCCGCAACAAGCACCACCCGCTGTGCCTCTTTTGCAAGTTCCTGATTTGGACTATTTGCAAGCGTTGCTGCAAACTCAGCCATATCCTTTGCTGCTGCTTGATCACCAAGTCGGCCAAGCATCATGAGACTCTCCATCTTCATCATGGCTGCCTCAGAAAACAATGCATCGTCTGGCTTCACCTGTGACAAAACCTTGTTGGCAGCCTCAACCGATACAGAAGCCAACGACTTCATGTACTCCATCATCTCTTGTCTTGAACTTGGTCGAACATTATTTTTTTTCAGTTCTTTTACAAAGTCCATCAACTCTTCCGGTGTTCCCTCCGGAAGCGGCGGAATTTCAGGCAAAGATTTTTCTGGCTGATCCTCAGTTTGTGTAGGTGCTGGCTGCGCAGCACTCTTATTAAGACACCAATCTGGGCAAGCAACAAATAGACCTATGACGGCAAGGCTAACAAGAAAGAAAACAGAGCGGTTTGTCGGTACCATCACAACCTCAACGTTAAAGGAGGGGAGACACGACAGCACCCGCCGTCGAATACTTGAGACTCTAACCGCTCGACACCATTATCTGCAATCACGTTCCCTTAGCTTCGGTGATTGCTAGCCTTTGGCCAACTTCAAAAGAAGAGCGGTGGGCCTGATTTTTTGCGTGGTTTCAAGGTCAAAATGCTTACGCCCGGAATGAAATTCAGCACGCACCACTATCGCACTACTGTACGAAAACGGACGAATCCACTGTCACCAGCAACCAACGGCTCCAGAAAATGCCACTTCAACACAACTGAGCCATCACTTGCATTCTCAGTAGTGATATCCGCAGAGAGGCTCGAAGAAGGAGAATCTTGAAGCAGCACCAATCGATCGGGTAACGCATCAACAAGAACAATGTCTTCAAGTGTCCGATCCCCTGAGTTAAGAATAAAAATAGTGAAATCAAGTTCCTCACCAATTCTTGCGGTATTACTACCAGCCTGCTTCGAAATCGTGAGTTCTGCTCTTCCAGGCTGTTCAAACCGTAGCGTTGCAGTCCCTTGCTCAGATGAAACAGTTTGCGGAGTCAGGTCGTTGACGCACACATTGACTGCTCGAATTCGAGTCCATGCTGCTGGCACATCAAAACCTACCAATTGAGTGAGTGATTGCTGGCGGCGTGCATGTGCAATATGCACATCTGCAATTCGAGCGGAGGGCTTTTCAGACTTATCAGTACCCTCAGATCGTTCAAGTTGACCGACTGATCCCAAGCCTAGTTTTTCTTCAACACCTAGTCCGATCTCAGTCCTGCGAGTTGACTCAAGTGTTAAATTTTGAACGTTGTCACGTATTGGATCTAAACGTACTTCAGCTGCAACCGGTTCCTCTTGTGCCATCCCTCGCACCCCAACAAGAACTGAACGCTCCGATGGGAGGCTTATTTGTCGAACCGAGGCAAATTTTGGTGAATAAACACATGTGCGGTTGGATACGGCCACACGAACATCATCAGGGCCTGACGTCGCATCAGCAATGCGATAGCGGGCAACCGTATCACCCATAGTTAGATTCCCGATCGAGTCATCTCCGACAGCTCGAGCTTGAGCACCGTGATCACCGCCGTCACAGATAGGGCAGGGGACCGCAGGGCGTGGAAGCGTCATTGTGGACACATTCATAGGCATAGCAACATCGACAGGCTGAGAATGGCATGCATCAGGCGGACTCTCACGGCTGGCTACACCAATAACGCCGGTAGACGGCATTGTGATCGCACGACAAGAGCAGAGCACGATCACACATAATGCAATGACGAGTATTCGAATCACACCAAACTGATTCTGAAGAGATACCCGAGTTGGCATCATGGTAAACCACCCTGCGTCGGAACACGGTTTCCAATCACGACCTCTGCAACTGGATCACCTAGTGTGGATGCAACAGCAAGACAATCATCCCCTGGCTGTACATCAAATGACGAAGAGGCAGGAGATTCAGCCTCACACGACACGTACACTGCTCGTCGCACCAGCGAGCCCTGAAGTGCTTGTTCCAAGTCATCCTGCTCAATGAGGACCTCCACAGGAAATCGCCAGACCATTCCTGCAGGCGTAACAAGCTTCGAAAGGAGACAAATCGAAGGGTACAGTTCTTCTCCATCGTGTCCTTGAATATTGGTGAGCCGCAATCGATAGGGATGACCAACTACAAGACCCATTCTGAGAGGAACCACACCTGAAACTGACCATCCTGATGCAGTCTCGATCGCAATAGAAAGCCCTGGTGGGCCCATAATTTCTACTGGTTGCACTGTGATAGGAATCATCTCCGAACGGGGGCCGCGCTGAGAGGGTCGCGAGACACCAATCGCTCCCGGTTCTAATTGCCTGGTGAATTCTTGGGCCGTCCTCGGCTGGACACCTTCGTCGGCAGATGCCGACAAGGATGCCAAGACGAGAACAGGTATCACCAGTGGCCTGCAGACCACCCACAGCCCGGTCCCCGTTCGGAAAATGCTTCCTTTGTTCAACAGTTGTTTGTCCATAAAGTCACTACGATTACTCCACTGGTTCTGGCGGCAAAGGAGCCATCGGTTTGCTTGAATCCCACTCTGCACCCTCTCCAACCACTACGGCAACATTTGCAGGAGGCCCACAATTCTCAATAATCTGGGCGCGATCCTCACGCGGCTGCCTCAACCGAATGTTCGGCACATTTTGCCGCTCTGCAACATAGGCGTTTGTTGCTGGTTTCGGATAACTCAAACCAGGAGATTGCTGTACATGAAGAGACATGTTCTGAGAGGGTGAAGGCATATGCATTCTCGTATGGTTCGTAATCGTGTGTTTCTTCAAACCAGCTGGAATGCCAAGTGGAATATGCGCCGGCCCCGGAAGACCGATTGGGGTCCCGACTCGTGGCATACCATACTCGGGAGCTGTCATTCCGGTGAGATATGCTGGAGGGACCTGAGTAGGATCACCACCTACCGGCATCCCTAATGGTGCTGCAATTCCAACTGGTGGTGATTGTCCATCGTTTGCAAAGCCAATTTGTGATCCACCCGCCGACTCCAAATCCTTATTACCAATCCGAATGATTGATAAAATAGATCCTCTTCGATCCGCTTCAACAACAGGATCTATCCCCGGATCAAGTCGTGTACTCACAAGTGTTTCTACCCCAGCAACAGCGAGTTCCTGATAATCAGGATCTGGCAGATAAACAACTTTGGTGACAAAGTTGCCCGTTGTGACTTGATCCAAATCTTCATTTGTAAGTTGGAATGGGATTGTATTATGAGCAAGGAAAGCATCTGTTCGAGGCGTGACGGGAGCCACTTCGAGCGTTGGATATAGCTCACTTCCCTCATAGCCCGGTATGTCGGTGAGTTTGAGTCGATAAATCGCTCCCTGTGGAAAGTCATATCTTCCAGGCGTGATGAGAGGCGGAGAATCAAAGCCACCGGTCAGTGACACATCCCAACGAATCTGCATGCCGTCAGGTCCGATGAATCCGATTTGTGATGTTGGTCCAACTGCAGCACTATTCCCATAGAGAGGCATGCCGCCGGATCCATGTGGGCCGTATGTACCGTAGCAGTTATCCTCAGTACCTCCAGTCAGCCTCACGCCTTGCTCCAAACCATTGGCAACAAGGGCTGCATCGTAGGACGCTGGCGTAATAATACCGGGGCCAGGACCTTCAACACCGGGGCCTGGATGCTGAAGCATTGCCGCAGGTGGCAAGACATTGGTTTGGGGCATACCAGCCGGACTGAGTTGCGCAATCCCAGATAAAGGAGAGTTCGCGGGAATATGGCAGCCAGCCAAGAGCATAGTCAATGAAAGCCCAAAAAGGCCGTATTTCATTCG
>CAXFJI010000286.1:0-4090 GCA_964003275.1 uncultured Planctomycetaceae bacterium | reverse complement strand
CTTGAATGATATGGTGGGACCGGATGGGTACACAGGTGATACATCGAATGCCGCCGCACGCAATGCACCGTTTGGCTCGGTCGTTGGATTGATCATCCCGCCCGATGAGGGCTCTGGGAATAAGAAAAGCAAAGAACCACAGGCATTTGTGATTGGAACACAAAAAGAACTGACACCACCGTCGAGTGGGGTTCTCTTCTTGCGTCTCAATGTACCACCGACGACGAAATGTATTGGTCGGCTGAAGGTTGAGGTGCGTGGAAATTTTTCAGATCGTCTTTGATCACACCATGCACCGCGGCCTGATGCGCTGACTATTGGCACGGTGGGCACGGCATCACGTCTCCGATGACACTTCCGGGAACAAGATACTCACCCTGAGGGCATGGTGCTCCCTGCATCGCTGTTGGTTGAACCATTGGTTGACATGGAACGGTGCCTGGTGGAGAGGACACTGGTACTGCTTGTGTGGGTGGTATCGTCACAGGTGGGTTGACTACGGGTTGGGTTGTGACAGGAGCGGCAGCCGTAACAGGTTGTTGGTAGCTGGCTGGCTGGGGATAGACGGGAGGTGCATACGGAGGAGCATAGGCGTACTGATTGGCTCTGTGATGAGCACAACCAACTGTGAAGACAGCAAGGCTGGCAATCACAGGCAGTCTTCCAACACGTGACAGGGATCGTTGCATGCGAACAGAACTCCATGCGCCACCCTGAATGAGAAGAAGACACTGACAGGCTGACGCGGCCACGTCAAGGGAGTTCAGGTTGTCTCAAAGAGTGCAATACTTGCTGTAAATCCATGAACAAATGCACGGTTTCCGATCGGACCGATCTCTCCTTGGGCAAAGAAGCCAGTCACAGGTAGCGGACCAAACAGTTCTTGGAGACAGGCAGCATCATGATGATGAGAACCAAAAAGCCTGCTGCCACGCCCGTTGCAACTGAAGAGAATGCCTCCTGCCGCTTTGATGCCACGCTCTTTCTCTTTGGTGAGGAGCGATGCAAGGTCATCGTGGGCACTGGTTGCATCACGAACGTGGAACTGAACGGTCTGGCCAGTTCGAACAATATCTCCAACGGCAAGAACTCCAGAATCGGGGTCGGCGCCTGCGATTGTTCGCACGAGAAAGTCACCGTGGTGAAAAGAGTCTTGATATTCGTTCGCAGCGTAGCCAATGTGAAGAGATGTGCGAATCAGCATTTGATCTTCGTGGGATAGGTCAGCGTATATTCCTCGAAGCTGATCCAAGGCAGGTTTTCCGCCGAGTTCAATAATCACGTTCGATTCGGCTTTCGTGATCACAAAAGGCCTGCCAAGAGGGCGACAGCCCTGTGAGACCACAGTGCGAATCCGTACGTTATCGCCGATGATCACTCCTACCGCCCCAGCGTCATACGATTGTGTGTTCATCACCAGTCGATTGCAGCCCGGTTCATTCCCTCCGCTGGCCATGCCACCAACGACTGTGACGTCTGGGTGATCTTCATGGAGTTGGCGAAGGAGTTGATCCATCGGGAAAGAGAATGGATCTGCAAGAATCAGGAGTGATGCCTGGGATGGCCAACTGCCGTCCAGTTCCTGCGGCCAGCCAATAAATGAGCCCCCATCAGCAGTTTGCGTGTAATCCAGAGCAAGTGGAACAAGAGACGCCTTTGGGAGTGTGGCAAGCCAGACGGTAACAGCAAAGCCGCCTTCGTATTCCAGCCCCCCGGCAAGGACTCCTTCAACGGTTGTACCGAGGACAACACTGGCTGGAATACATTCAGAAAGATGTTCCATGATCGGGCTGATGGAATCCCCGTATGCCTTGGAGATAAATACAAGAGCCAGGTCAGCAGTGCCCGTTGTCCCCAGTGCGCCATGGGCCTGTGCGCGTGCTTCGTTAAGAGCATCAGAGAGATCAGGTTGCGTCGAGACCCCTGCGCCACAGCGAACACCCATGTGTGCACATGCATCAGTCGGAGTGTTACTACCATCCATAGTACATTTCGTTAGATAACGATATCACTGAACGACGAAAAGGTCTGATGATCGAAAAGACCACCGGCGTCTTGATTTCCAGGCCGAATAGCCAGGGCCGTCGCCATACCTGCCTGTCTTGCAGCATCAAGTTCGGCGCCGACATCACTCAAAAACAATATCCTCCGAGGGTCATAGTTCATATCGGCAGCTATACGGGTGTAACTGGAGGCTTCTCTTTTCGGGCCCGTCGTCGTGTCGTAGTACCCTCGAAGATACCGAGTCAAATTCCCTGCAGACGTATGAGAAAAGAAGAGCTTTTGTGCCTGGACCGATCCAGAAGAGTAGATGCGAACGTCCATGCCAGAATCAGCCCACTGCGCAAGCGCTTGTGGCACATCGTCAAAAATATGTGAGACAAGTTCACCAGATTCAAACCCATGGCGCCAAATCATGCCTTGAAGTGCCTTGAGAGGAGTGCTTTTAATGTCTTTATTCATCCAATCCAGCGCAGCTTGAACAAGACATTGCAGGTCATTGGAGTCATCAAGACAAACAGTTCCCAACGATGCTTCAGTGGCGAACTCGCTTGCTACCGCACGAACGGCTTCTGAACTTTTTTCATGCTGTAGAAAATCCGCGACATGTTTTTTTGCATATGCGAACAAGACGTCGTATACAAAAGAGATAGAGGATGTTGTTCCTTCAACATCCAAGAGAAGTGCCTGTCCATCAAAAAGAATCACGCTGTGGTTCCTTTGTCAGAGGCTATCCATGCTGGACCAAAACACAGTGGTTCAAATGAACCATGGGCACCGTCCTCAAGATAGTGAGGCGTCCAGCCGCTCGTGTCTTGAAACAAACGGATTGCACGAATGCGACGGTCGGTGCAAAGATCGAACCAGTGCCGTGTGCCCAGCGGTACACTGATCATGTCGCCTCCCCAAACTTCGATTGCGAAAACTGGTTTTTCGACAGGATTGATGTGGAAGACGCCACGGCCCTGCAGGATGAAGCGAACCTCATCTTCGGTGTGCGTGTGTTCTTTATTAAACTTTTCGAGCATGCCGTCGAGGTTCGGTGTATCAGGATAGACATCGATCACATCAGCGGTCACAAATCCTCCGCGCTCTTTGAGTTCATCAATTTCTGATTGATAGGCGGTGAGGATCTGATCTGCCGGAGCTGCCGGGTCAACACGATCCTCCAGTGGCCATGTGTCATACTCAATCCCATTGTCAGCTAGAAAATGCTTGATTTTCTCAGGGTCCGTGATGCGTTGAGACTGCGCTGGAATAGTGACGATTGCCATGAGTCAACTCCTTCAAACTTCGTGATAGGAAACAGTGTTCTTTCGCTCAATACGGTTTTTGGCATTGATAGGTCCGGCCGAGAACCTCAAAGAGAAACTCATATATTTCAATGTGTCGGCGAGCCTCTTCGAGAGTGCGTCCCCATGTATACAGCCCATGCCGTGCAAGTAAGAAGCCATGGAATGGTGGTCGTGCTGGATTGCTCCAGTCTGCCTTATCCATCTGGTGTCGGATTTGCTTGGATAAATCTGACATGTCTTGACTGTTTTCAAATATTGGAACGTCTTCAACGGTCTCATGTGTTGTGATGCCGGAAAGTCCCTTGAGCATCTCATAGCCTGTTATGCGTACGTGACCGTGTTCAAGGTGCATGCCTGAAAGGATTGTGCTCCACACGGAATGCGTGTGAAGAATGGCTCCAACTGACGGAATGAGTTCAGCGATAAGACAATGAAGAAGCGTTTCGGCAGATGATTTTTTTCCACTTGCATCGGTCGGTTGTCCAGTTGCATCGACCGTTACAAAATCATCGCTCTCCAAACATGATTTATCTTTCCCGCTTACGGTAATCAGGAGATTGAGAGGATCTCGGTGAGTCACCACGCTGTAATTACTGCTTGTACCACGGGACCAACCGCGCCCGTGAAATTCACGGCCAATCGACCGGAGTTGTTCGGTGGTGTCGGTGTTCGGTCGGGATTCCATTGAGAGTGACATAGAAAGAAATGTATGCCAAGTCCATGCTTGAGTAAACGAAGGGGCTGAAGAAGCGGTGTGCGGGGGCAAGAAAACCTGATGTGCGGAGTTCAGTACG
>CAXFJI010000285.1:0-4096 GCA_964003275.1 uncultured Planctomycetaceae bacterium | reverse complement strand
CCCCCAAAATCCCCCCGCAATTCACGAACGAGACGCTGAGGCTCACAATCTGCCTTCTGAGACGGCTTGACGCCTGCCTCCGTACGAGCTTTGGAACGCCGACCATCGAGGTTTGCCACCTGGCCTCGAACTGAACGACTCGCTAATCGCCGAGGCTTGTCGCGAAAACCGATCTGAATAGCAGCATACCCATCTCGATCTAATGTCCTAACAAGCAGAATTGGACACGGACCAGCCTCGATCACAGTCACAGGAACTACTGTACCGTCCGCATCAAACATTTGAGTCATCCCAACCTTTCGGCCAAGGAGACCATGCCGTCCAACCTTTTGAGCAACATCTGCGACGGCATTTTTTGATTTAGCCATGTTAATCCCGCCGGCAAAATAAGCTCACCAACCAAAAAGAGGATGGGGCACTCAATTTTGCAACCACACTCGAAGCCGTCTGAAAGCAGGAGCACCCAGTACCTTTCCCCACCCTAAGGGTGAAGTTCCGGGCCTTACCCACCACGTCTTGCAAGCATGTTTCTTCGTGCGCTCCTTTGTATCTCTATCGGTGAAAGGTTGTGGTTGGCCACGCAGTCCGCTACCGCGATGAAGCCTTTATTTTTATGTCAACTCCAGCAGGCAGGCTCAGTTTATTGAGGGCTTCTATAGTCTTCGCTGTTGCCTGAATGATGTCTATCACTCTCTTGTGGGTACGAATCTCGTACTGCTGACGGGCTTTTTTATCAACATGAGGGCCCGAAAGTACTGTGTATCGCTCAATTCTCGTTGGGAGCGGAATAGGGCCATGTACTTCAGAATTCGTTCGCTTCGCCGTGTCAACAATGTCTGCTGCACTCTGATCGAGAACAGCATGATCATATGCCTCCATACGAATGCGAATAATCTCCTGCGAAGCGGTAGCCACAATTCACTCCAAACAAAAAAAACTCTAAAACAGCCAGACAATACACTGGATGCTCAATCATTCGCAGAATGATAGCCCATATTGACTGAATCACTCGGAAGAAAGAACACGTCAGGTAAAGACACTTGACATCATTCTTCATTGCCGCGCCGTCCTCAGTCGTTTGAAACTGAACCAGGCGCTGCGGGATTGAGCCCCGAAATCTAAGAACCTCCCCGCGGAATGTCAACATGCTGCCTTTTCGTAGGCAATCTGGCCCCGAGGCTCTCGCCAGCCAATGCACTGCTATTCCTACAACCGCTTCAGCCGAATGTCTCTGAATTCCGCCCACATGGGCTTGCCACCATGGAGCTGAAGAGCCAAAACACCTTTGGACAATGCAACTTCGGGATCATTATCCGTGAAGTCAAGAATTAGTCTTCCATTCAACCAATGACGAATATGGTTACCTTCTGCACGAATTACCACATCGTTCCAGTCATCTATTTTCATGAGTGCGGTGAACCCTTCCTGATCGATAAGAGAGCCCGTGATCGTCTTGCCATCTTTTTCCCAGGTTGCTTGCTCCCCCACGAGGCATATTCTTTTGCGTTTTCCACCCTCGTCGTAAATGAAACCTGAAACACTAGGAAGTTTGTTTTCATTTCGTATTTCATGCTGATAGCCCCGAACAACCCACTCATTTCGGGCAGACGTATCTGTAATGTGCTTAGACCGGTACTGAATGCCAGAGTTATTGCTTGTGCTACAGCGAAAAGAAAGCCGTAATTCAAAGTCCTCAAGATCAGGTCCCTGCCATATCAAGAACGTGTTGCCGTTTGTACTTTTCTCCGCCGTCGTTTCACCATGCACAACTCCGCCACGAAGACTCCACAGACGGGGATCACCGCTCCACCCTTCCAGATCTTTTTCATTGAGAAGGATCTCCATACCCGAAGGCTCAGGATGAACAGAAGCTATCCCCTCATTGGCCATGATGTCAGAGCAAATGAATCCACATCCGATGGAAAACGAAAATACGATTGCTGTGACCAAAGTCTTCATGTGAGACACCTCATGGTTTCCGGGAGAACATTTGAAACACGTTTTGTGCAGTAGTAGCTATACCCAATAGGTATTCAGATTCAAGCCTGAACGAACCATTTCAGACATTTGGGAATATTTTTATCGATATCAACAAGAACTTTTTGAACAAGCCGACGACTCGCCCCGTAGCACGGTATAGAAGGTTAGTGCAACGCTAACCACCCACAAAAGCCCGTCGCAATGTCGGGCGAAACTTCCTGCCTCACCAAATCCTTGCAAACGTCGACTACTTATGTAGCAATAACTAAGTCAGGGGCACGACGGTAGTAGGGATCACGCTGGCTGTTTCGTCTAGGGACGGACCAAGTGGCACCACACCACAAACGGGAGGCTACCATGAGTTCTCGTGCTTTTTATGACAGCATCAGTGATTGGTTCGGCAGAACGCTGACCGGAAGATTCACAAGACAGCGCCGCCGAGCCTTCGAACGTCAACGTCGTCGGCTCAACAAACAGAACCACTCCCTTTCAACAGAGACCCTTGAAAAGCGAACTGTTCTGGCTGCCGTGATTCCTGGCTACGAAGTCGTCAACGACTGGGGAAGCGGCTTTCAAGGAGCCGTTACTCTCAATAATCAAGATACTCAGTCGTACACAGACTGGACCGTGTCTTTTGACTATGGTGCACAGATTTCATCCATCTGGGATGCAAAGATTGTTGGACAAGATGGCACCCGTTACACAGTTAGCAACGCCGGATATAACTCCGAACTCGATTCTGGCCGCTCATTGACGTTTGGTTTTATTGGAGCTCCAACTGAAAATGGTGGGGCTGACAATGCTCCATATTCCTTCTCCATTAATGGAGACTCCTTCGATGGAGAGCCTCTTGTTCCAATTGAACAGGAGGACTCCCCCTTACCTGGACCGCAACCTGCACCAAATCCTGAAACAAGTGATCCAGCTATTTCATTTTCAGTAACATCCGACTGGGGAAGTGGGTTCACTGGTGATGTCACACTTACAAATCGCAATTTATCGAGCGACGCACGGAATGGAGGCGACAGTAAAAGCACTGGCTGGGCTGTGATGTTTGATTTCGATGGAGAAATCACGAGCGTGTGGAATGGTTCACTTCTTTCGAGAGACGGGTCAACCTATACCGTTGTAAATGCTGAGTGGAATGGTTGCCTACGTGCCGGTCATTCAGCCAGTTTTGGATTTTCAGCAACTCGCGGTGATGCAGACGCCAAACCACGAAATATTTCTGTCGTGTTTGATGGATTCAATACACCTACGCCAGAACCAATTGATTACCCTGTCACCATACTGCCAATCGATGATCCGGTTGTTTCACCTGAGCCGGAAACCTCTCCCTTACCTCCCTCTGATTCATTGGGGCAAATCTTTGACATCAACCCATCTGCGGCTGACATCGTTGGGTTTGATCCATCTGTCGATACACTCAACTTTGGTGATTACTCTGTGCACAACCTGATCGTTGGAAAAACTCAATCTGGTGAAGTCGCGATTATTAATCCCTGGGCATGGACACCCGAATACCAGTTGGTTTCTGGCATCGGTTTTGATGCACTCAGCGTTGAAAACTTCGGTATTGTTGGAAATGAACATCTCCGACAAGACTTGGGCGGAGTGCTTTCGTGGGAACTGGGGCTTGGCCCAAGAAATCTAGACACGGTGTATATCCGCTCACATGAATATGGTGTTCAGGAACGCATCGAAAACTTTGACCCTGCAGTCAACAAAATTAGTTTTCTTTATTTTGGGACTCGTGAACGACTCTCTGTTGAAGATACTCAGGACGGACTCCTAATTTCGGTTGAACCCACTGGCCAAAGTGTTCTGTTTGTTGACGTCACGAAGAACGATCTCATTCCTGCCAATATTGAGTTCCATCATGATCAAATCATAGAGGATCAATTAGAGGTGCCTTTTGATTTCACAGCAGATCAAGTGTCTATGGTCAGCCGGTCAGAACTCCTAACCCCACTTGCTCCACAAGGAGCAATCACTGACGGTCACCAAACCACACCTGGAAGTGCAAATCCACATGATGGTCACGATCATGACCATGACCATGATCATGGCTCCATGCCAATGCCAATGCCAACAGATCCTGTTGACCCAGTGATGC
>CAXFJI010000284.1:0-4100 GCA_964003275.1 uncultured Planctomycetaceae bacterium | reverse complement strand
ACCAAACGGACTTCTGAATGCCCAACCCGTCCTCCTGACGCAGGTCGAAGTCCCCCACATTAATCTTCGGTTTCTCAAGCCAGGTGATCGCATGACTGTCGGGATTGGTTCAACGCATACCACCTTTGAAATCATTGATCCGCATTCAGGAGAGGCGCTTCGATATCCAGAAATTCGAAGAGTCATGATTGCGGGAGCCACGACGCCACATCGCATCGAGAAAGGTCATATGTTCTTTGTATGCCCGCGGACACACGTTAACGAACTTACCATGCAACGTGAAGAGGTCGGACCTGTTCGTGTCCTGTATGTCCACAGCGACGAGCCAGGTTCAGCTACTCCTCGATAGCAGCTTCAGCAGCTTCCTGTTCTGGAGTCCAGCCAACACGTTTTCGTGAAAGGCCAATCTTTCGTTCTTCTGTATCGACCCGAAGAACTTTTACTTCCAGCTCATCACCAACTTGCACAACGTCTTCGGCATTCTCGACCATATCCTCTGAAAGCTCAGAAATATGGAGAAGTCCCTCGAGACCATCTTCAAGCCCGACAAAAACACCAAAGTTTGTGATCTTGGTTACGGTGCCTTTGATAATGTCTCCAGCCGAATATCGCTCGGGAATATCTGTTGACCATGGATCATCCCCCATTTGCTTCAGCCCGAGAGCAATTCGTCTTCGCTGCTGATCAACAGAGATCACTTTGCATTCAACTTCTTCTTCTTTGTCAAGCATTTCACTTGGGTGAGTTACTTTTCGTGTCCATGACATATCTGTGACGTGAAGAAGACCATCAATGCCATCATCAATCTCAATAAATGCCCCATAGTTGGTGAGATTTCGAACGACTCCCTTGACGATCGCTCCAGGAGGGTAGTCTGCCGCTACTTTTTCCCACGGATTTTGTTGGGTCTGCTTCATGCCTAAAGATATTTCTTGCTTATCTTTATTGATCGCAAGCACAACAACCTCAACCTCATCTCCAGGTTTCACAAGTTCACTTGGGTGGCTGACTCGTTTAGTCCAACTCATTTCAGAGATATGGACAAGGCCTTCGACACCATCTTCAAGTTTCACGAATGCACCATAGCTCATAACGTTGACGACGGAGCCATTGCAAACAGTATCGACTGGATATTTCTCAGCGACCTGTGCCCAAGGACTTGCCGTCCGCTGCTTCATCCCGAGAGCAATCTTTTCTCGTTCTCGGTCAATGTGAAGCACCTGTACTTCAATTTCTTGATCAATTGCCACCATCTCACTTGGGTGCCCAATGCGACCCCAAGACATGTCAGTGATGTGAAGAAGTCCATCAATACCACCCAGATCAACGAAGGCACCGAAGTCAGCAATGTTTTTGACAATACCACGCCTGATCTGATTCACCTCGAGCACTTCCATCAATTGCTTTTTCCGTTCTGTTCGTTCTTGCTCGATAAGGGCTCGACGAGAGACAACGATATTTCGACGAATATCATCAATCTTGAGAACCAGACACTGAATGGCTCTTCCGCAATAATCACCAATGTCGGCTGGTCGGCGAATATCAACTTGGCTGGCTGGCAGAAAGACGTTGACGCCAGAAATATCGACAAGCAATCCGCCCTTAATCTTTCGAATGACATAACCAGTGACAACGTCATTTTCTTTGACGCTGGACATGACATTCAGCCAATCCTCAATCCGTTGTGCCTTTCGCTTCGAGAGCGAAATCATCCCTCGTTGTTCTTCAAGGGCACCGTCTTCAAACTCCTCAAGAAGAACTTTTACGGAGTCTCCTACTTTTGGATCTGGCTCTCCTTCATCCCATTCGTTCCGAGGAATTTGGCCTTCACTCTTATAGCCAACGTCAACCAAGACAAATTCATCATCAACTCGCAACACTTTGCCATTGAGAACGGAGTTCACCGTGAGCGTAGCGGCACCTATGGAATATTCTTCACTTTCCGTGCCAGCAAGGGCCTGTTCAAGTTCTTTGTCGAGATCGTCTCCGAGTTCAAGTTCACGTATTAGGTTGCGGTTGACCATGGGTTAGGGGTTTCGTTGGATGAAAGGGTTGGAGGAAGGGAACGCACAGGCCACAAATATTTGAATTTCGCAGTGTAGCAGGCTCATCTCTCCTGAACAATCGAGCCTTTTTTCCAGCCTTCCCAGGTTGCCTTACCGTTTCAGTGGGGCAATATCGCTGCAAAAAGTGGTTTTGGGTCGATATGACGGTATATCGTAATTCTGTATCCATCAGGTCACTTCAGGAATGGTGATATGGGCATCAAAACTGCGCATTCTGGTCGATGGCACATGTATCGTGTGCTCAGGATTACGTTCGTCATTTGTTCCATTTTCATTGTCGAGCCAGCGAAGGGACAGTTTCTCGATGAAACGGTTGAAAGCAATGCTTCACGTCTTGGAGATGCCCGTACACAGCAATATCGAGTAGGAATTATCATTGCCGCCTCAGGCGGAAATCTGCGTGACATCTATGCAACGATGCCCATACCTGGAGAGTGGCCAGAGCAGCACGTAAAAAAAATCTCAGAAGAGACTTCCCGAGAGGTCCGGTCTCTCCGGTATCGCACGTTGCCTACAGGAGTGTCTCAAATGATTGTCGAGATTCCTCATTTACAGGCTGGGGCAAAGGTTCAGGCAATCGTGACTTTTGAACTTAATCGATCTGCAATTCTCCCTCCAGAAGAAACTGAATCACTTCTGATTCCACAAAAGATAGATCGAAATTTGAGGATGTTTCTCAACCCGAGTCCCTATATCGAGTCACGGCATCCAAAGATTAAGAAACTCGCAAAAACATCGACTGAGGGTCTCGTTGGCTGGGAGAAAGTTGAAAAACTCTATGACACCGTTCGTGATACCGTTGAATACCGAAATGGTGAATTGAAAGGCGCTGCACGAGCACTCGCGGATGGTTGGGGAGACTGTGAAGAGTTGACGTGTCTTTTCATAGCGATGTGTCGTTCAGAGGGAATCCCTGCGAGAACAGTGTGGGTTGAGGGGCACTGTTATCCTGAATTCTATCTCGAGGACTCGAAAGGAAATGGCGTGTGGTTCCCGTGTCAGGCGGCTGGAACTCGAGCATTTGGTGAGATGCCAGATCAGCTACCGATTTTGCAGAAGGGCGATAATTTTCGAGATAATGATCGTCCGGGGAAGCCACTTCGATACATGTCCGAATTCATTCGCGGATCAGCCGTCGGGGCAGGTGGTGCTCCACAGGTTGAGTGGGTACGCGAACCAGCATGAACAACTATTCTTGATTTGTTTCGACAAGTGCTGCTTCCTCTTTCACCACTGGCATAAACCAAGGAGTCTCGATTTCGAGATCTGCATCACGCCAAAGCGCTTGCATGCGTTCTCCTGCAAGGCGAACCGTCTTTTCGCGACCGCGGCTTGCAAGGCTTGTGCGGTCTGCCCACGGTGTGACTGGCCCGTCGAACTGTGCAGCAGTCGCAGCCTTTATGAGAGCAACTGAATCGATCACTCCGGTCTCTCCGGGCATCAAACGCTGGGTGCGATTGAGCTCATTCCCAGAAATTTCACGGGGAGCATCTGACACTCGGACTTCAATAATTTTTCCTTCAGGAACCTTTGCAATCAGGTCAATTGGTTCACCAGTTACATGGAAGGCCCATGCATCAGCAACCACTCCAACGTGATCGTGCGCAACAGCAATAAGGCCCAGAAGTTCTTCAAACGTTTGAATAAACTGATGCGTCTTTCCTTCCCGGAGTTCGGACTCTGGCTGAATCGCCAAACCGAGTTGAATGCCACGAGGTGCCAACTGGTCACCGATTTTCTCTAGACGTGTACGATGCAACTCAAAGAAATCCTTGAAGCCATGTTCGTCCGATGCAGGTTCTATTGTTGCTATTGCTCGGGTTGCTTCTGCAGCTTGGGCAAAGTCGAGTCGAGCTGGAAGTTGATCTAGTTCGCTAGCGAACGTCTCTTCATCAGCGGCAAGGTCGACAGGCAGTCTGAAACTTCCTGCTATCAATCTTGCGCTGACCATAAGACGCCTGGCATGATCCGCACCGAATGCTTCCGCTTGGCGTTGAAAGTCAAGAATATCGAGGTCGAGCGACTCGAATCCAA
>CAXFJI010000283.1:0-4103 GCA_964003275.1 uncultured Planctomycetaceae bacterium | reverse complement strand
TCAATTCTCGCATCACATGATATTGAAACTGATGAAACTCAGGAAGCTTTGAACGAAAGACATCGAAATTCACAAGCACAAGCAGAAGTGCACTGGCTGCCAAGGCGACTGCTGGAATCATTGCAGTTGGTGAAAAAAGCCACCCCAACCAGGGGTCAAGTCGATTGAGAATACGATCAGGATCGATGCCACGAAATCGCAAGGCCATCACATTTGATATCCATGCAACCCACTGCTTCCAGATACGCTGACGCCTCTTTTCGAAAAGCTGAGGCCCCTGGCCTGGCCTATCGCCAATAACAAGACCTGATCGATGGAGCGTTGACACAAACCGTGCAAGCTCTTCAGCCGTAATGCGCCGCGGTGGGAATTTTGCTTCAAACTGATCCTTCAGCCCATCAAGACTGACCTGACCATCAAGCATATCCAGGAGGGCATACTCCTCTGGACGGAAGCGAAAATAGTGCAGTGAAATCGGATCCTTCACAACAAACCAAGCCTGCCCCTGATACACCTGCCGGTTTGTCAGAATATCACCACGCCGCTTCAACCCAATGGGTCGCGTTGTGCTGGAACGAAAGGCATCAGCAGCTGTAGACATGGCTTGAAAGGCAAACGCCCATACTAGTTTTGACGCATAGGTGACAACGGATTTTGTGATGAATGAATCGTCATTCGTGCAGATTGACCAGCCCGAAGAACCCACTGTTTCGACTGGGAGTTTTGTCGATTATCCACTTCTGCCACCACTCGAAAATTATTGCCAGCCTGCACCAAAGGACTGGTAAAAACAATTCGTCCATCAAACGATTCACGTTGACCACCAGCTAATTGAACCTCAACCGTCACAGGACGATCTCGAACGTCTTCTGCATTCCACTGCCTTGCATTCACAAACCCTTCAACCCGAAGCTTGTCTGTCCGTACAACATGAGCCAGGGGGTCGCCTGGCTGCATCCACTCCCCCTCATGAGGAAAAATCTGCACAACGACACCCGCGAGTGGAGACTTGATAAGGCGACGTTCAATGGCATTCTCGGCTGCCTCAAGCTCAACACCCTTACTCGTCGCAGCAAGTTTGTTCATCTGCTGCTCCAACTGAGCCTGTTCTATCTGCAACTCTCCTTTTTTATGATTGAGCCTCAACCGCTCTCGTTCAACTTCTGTGACACTATTGGGAACTTTCGAATGTGACTCAAGCGCTTTCTGGTGCTCAGCCTCAGCAACCTCTTCGGCAGCAATCGAATACCGTATATCGACATCACTTTGTGCTCGTGCTTTCGCCTGATCATGATCTGATTGAGCCCTTCTCTTTTCCATTTGTGCCTGATCATCGTCAATCTTGGCAATCACGTCATTTCTCTCAACAACATCACCTTCACGGATACCAAGGCTCACCAGCACCCCTCCCTCGCGAGCTGGTACTTTGGCCTCCTCCACAAGTGACACGAGACAATTCTCTAGCACTGGCTCAACAGATGCCTCCGGCGTCTGCGCCAACACGCCACACATCATCATGGCATTCGCTACTCCACATGCCAGAACACATGCCGCATTTTTTATCTCCATGGGCAACACCCTCTCCTACCAGATTCGGAAAAAGACCTGTGTTTGAATAAACGCAAGTACGTCATGAAACCAGACAAAACCCAGAGCCCGTTGCCCACAATTGATTCGTGCCGTCACAGAGGCACCTGCCCCAAGCTCTTCTTTTTCATGACGCGAAGGATCAATCGTGATGCGCACCAACACCGTATTCCCCTGCTCACCACGCACCTCAGCCTGCTCATGAATCTCCTTCACTGATCCATAATGACGAGTGCCGGGATCCGTCGCAAGGATGTAGTCAACCTCCAACTCTCTTCCAGCCTGCTGCGCCTCCTGCATGGCACGATTCACATACCCCAACCGATCATCAGGCATATGCACCTCGAGCTCCCACGGGCCCGTCTTATCTGCCACCGTCATCAGCACTTGCCCCTTCTCAACGGGTCTGAGCAAGAGTCGATCACGAACTTGCCAGGTCACAATCACACCATCAATGGGACTACGGACCTCCAAATCTTTTTTCTTTTTTTGATACAGCGCAAACTGTGTTTCCAAACTCTCGATTTCCCTTTCAAGTTGCGCTGCTCTTCCTGCCATCCGAGCCTGCTCATCTGCTGATATTCGATTTTCTTCAAGCATTGCCCGCCGAGTCGCAACTAACTGCTCTTCGCTTGATGCTTTTCGACCTAACACGTCTGTAATGGCAACCTCAAGATCTGTGTTTCGGAGCACAGCAAGCAACTGATCTTCATTGACTTCGACACCGTGATCGAGACTCATTTCCAATCGCTCAACAACTCCTTCAATTTCTGCAAAGACGTCCCGGCGATGGACTGGCTCGAGTGTCCCCTTCCCCTCCAGACGAAGGTCTGCAGGCACTAAGATCAAAGCCGCAATAACAGCAACCGCAATACAGCCTGCCAGCACGGTCTTCGGGAGATTTCTTGCCGTCGTGAGAGCGCGTGTTTTACCAAGAAGGTTGAGAACTGAATAAAAGGGCAAACTGATGTGATCTATCGCATTGGAAAGAGCAACCTTTCCATGTTCTGCCACAAGCTCCACTCGAGCTCTCTTGCCACCGTCAAACGAGTTTGCCGTAAACCACTCTGCCACCAATGCCCCGACTGGCTCAGATCGCTCTTTTGATGCAGCTTCCGCTTTTGCGACAGCAACAGCATCAACTCCACCAGGCTTTACAACCGGCGTAAGGGCAGGCTTCTCAAGAGGAATAATGGCGAGGGCTGTCGCGTGAGACTCATCAATATAGTTTTCCAACTCCTCTTCGATCTGGGGAGGGAGCTCGCGAGACGCATCCGGATGCCAAAGAGCATCTCCAGCCTTGGCCACAACTCGCACTAATGCTTCGATGGCCTGAACGGCTGTTGCACGGCGCTCAACTGATTCCTGACCACTCACCGCTTCGAGACGAAGCCTGTTGCGACGCTTCCGCACTAAGACACTCACCCGGTCACACCCAATAATTCTTCTTGATTCATTTGCAAGAACAAAGGCGGTTGCAACAGGATCAAGCGTTTCATGAACTGCACGACTAAATCGATCAACCTGAGCAAGGGTTGTTTGTTGATCATCGAGCGTTCGGAGTTGCTGTCGCTCAAGGTATCCATTTGCAACGGCTGCAACCTGATCGAGAAACTTTAGATACCCTTGTTGCACAGCCATTTCGTTTGGCTGATGAAATACTTCGATTAAGCCTGTTCGATTTCCTGCTTGATCGATTGGAGACGCTACGACCAGCAAGTCCGTTGGGTTTGTCGCAACCGCCTTTCCATCCTGCCCCGACAAAGATGCCTTCGGCGGCACAAGCAATCCTCCTGGACTCCCCAGAAGTGACTGAACAAGCTGGCCGTGAGCTTGCTGCGATTCATCGCTATCAGATAAGCCCGAATTCTCCATCCCTCGGTGATAAATGGGCTCGAGACGACCTGTATCACCAGTCAACCATACCAACCCGGCCACCGCGCCCATCGCCTCAAGAACACGATCAAGGAGCCCGCGAAAAAACTCAGCCTGTTCCAAATTGTTTTTTGACAGTGCCTCAATTTCCGCTACGAGCGCACGTATCTGCTGCCGTGCTTCTTCGACGGACTGGGGGTCAACAGTGCTCATAAAACTGATTGGAAATGTAAGTCAGCCACTGGCCGGGGCTGGTACGGATCGGGGAACAGTCCCTATGACTTTTCTTTTGGTGGCTGTTGAGACTGTACAACTCGTTTTTGAACATCTGTCTCTAGCGGTCCAAACGCCTGCTCATGACGTTGCACAGCCATAACAAGTGCAGCCGCCAAACGCTTTGCAGTGTAGAAATTAACAATAATCCGCTGATTGAGTTGGATTGTCTCGGCGGTGTTTCCACCAACCTGCTTGTTAAGGCCAAAGTCAACAATCAATTCTTCAGGTGTGCCCGTCACGCGACAAAAATTTGCATAGGTCGCAACAATATGGGATTCATCCACTGGAACAGCTGCCTGTTCTTGAGCAGGGTTTGATTTTTCATCAGCCATGAAACAACTCCAAAAAGTTAAGAACTGTACTAC
>CAXFJI010000282.1:0-4121 GCA_964003275.1 uncultured Planctomycetaceae bacterium | reverse complement strand
CTTCATGCCAAGTGAATAGCTTTCAGCAAGATCATCAGCGAATTCTGCAAGCTGGAAATACTCAATTTCTTTTTCAATACGGGGCTGTGCCGCGTCATGTGCCAGCCCGAACATTTCAGCGATAAACCAAAGAAACTCACGTCCAGTCAGTTTGTCATAGAGGCACGGTTCGTCTGGAACATAGCCGAGATGCATGTGAGCGCTTTGGGAAGATGTGACAATGTTATGGCCACAGACTCGAATTATTCCTTGTGATGGGCGAAGCAAGCCAACAAGCATTTTTATGGAGGTTGTCTTTCCTGCGCCATTTGGTCCAAGTAGCGCAAATAACTCACCGGAAGGTATCGTGAAAGAAACATCGGCAACAGCAAGTTTTTTGCCATAACGACGAGAAACATTTTCGAACTCGATCATTTGATTACCTTTCAGTAGGCTCAAAAATGCTTTTTTGGTTGACTGACGTTGGATGACTTTTTTGTTGATGCTGATGAAGCGTGCGTTGGTTGCTAAGGGCTTCGGCATCCTCAGTTGTTCGGCGGAGGAATGAAAGTTTTGATCCAAGAAACATTGACTCTTGTTTGAGGACGCGGCCGTCCATGTCAACTAACAATGTAAAATCAGGATCATGATGTGTGGCTAAGGGATCATTGTGGTAGTTTACTTCATACACACGAGTCAAATGATCTTGCCAGAAAAACATTCGTTCTCTGGTGACGTTGGCGTAGTAAAGGTCAATGGTTGATGTCGATGGCTTGAGGGGGTTATACGTGGGTACGACCCACTGTTTGCCAACGAAAAGCCCCGGAATGGTTGCTTGTGGAGAAAGTTCATCGCTCAGCATGACACCTTCTGGAAGTTGTCTTTCAGTTTCATAGTGAAACTGATCCATGTCGATGGCAATAGAAACAAGATTGTTCCGTACGGTTCCAGCGAGTGCTATACGATTTTTTGTTGTGGGCAGAACAATTGTTGTAGAGAAAGATGAAAGGGATCCGGAAGAGTCTATTTTGACGATCCCAGTAGCATGCAACGGAAAGTTAAGTTTCTCATCGGAATTGAACGGAATACTTTTGGTGATCCATGGATGCAATATTTTGTCAAGCGGGAGGTTGTCAAATTTCAAGAATGTTTCAACTGTGAGGCCGGAGTCTGTTGTTTGAGTCGCTCGACTCAAGGCGTATCCTACCCCCTGATCATCCCAGAGGACCGTCCAGGCAACAGGAATAAACTGATTTTCTGAAGCAAAGAAAACCTGATTCCCAATTGTTGAATACACCGGTCGTGTTGAGAGTATCTTCGTTGTTATCAGCCAGTGCATTGCGATGAGCCAACTGGCGAAAATAATCGGAATACACCAGGGGCGTGAAAGCATGAAATATCAAATGTGGTAATCGGTGATGGTAGTGGAAACGATTGAGACTCATCCTGTTACTCGAGTCACTTGCTTTGGGTAACCCTTTTGATTGTAGAATGTGGCAACGAGTTAGAATATGGGCTCATTGATTAACTGCTTCTGTGTCCTAAGTACTGCTTTTTTGCGTCAAAAAAGATATTGGCAGTCATGGGGTAGATGATTAAAATATGCGTTCTTTCGGGGTTGATTGGAATAATTTCTAGATAACGTCTCTGGAGAATCTTCCATGGAAACACCAATGGATTTTTATCAAGCGTGTCCTGTGTGCGGTCGTTCGCTCCGGATTAATGCACAGCTGCTAGGTTCTCGCGTGTATTGTGATCACTGTGGTGGAGGGTTTGTTGCCAGCGGTGATATTGCAAAAAATTGTTGTGACTTTGCAGAGAGGCCAGCCTCGGCGACAGTAGATACTCTGCTAGAGAAAGCGGCAACGATTCTTCAGTCTCAGATGGTTTTCGATGAGTAGGCTGACAGATCGATGTGAGCGATATCACCGAGGCGGTTCCAATAGTCAGGAAACGTCTTCGCAACACATGAAGGGTCAATAATATCTACCCCCTCGACGCAAAGTCCCACCAGAGACAAACTCATGGCCATTCTGTGATCATCGTATGTCTGAATTGTGGCCTTGTGTAATGGTGATGGATAGATGGTCAGTCCATCTGGGTGCTCAGTCACCTTCGCACCAAGTTTTCTTAACTCAGTAGCGAGATCTCGAATCCGATCAGTCTCTTTGTCACGAATGTGAGCAACATTTTTGATGTGCGTAGGCTCAGATGCAAAAAGAGCCACTACGGCAAGCGTTGGCACCGTATCACTAATTGCATTCATATCAATATCGATGCCATGCGTTGCCCGACCACTCACAGTGACTCCAGGGTGAGGAGATTCATGCCATTCAACAGAGCAGCCCATTTTTTCCAGAACATCACAGAAGTTAACATCGCCTTGCATGCTTGATCGTCCAAGGCCCTCAATCCGTACGCGTCCCCCTGTCATTGCGGCAGCTGCGACAAAATAACTGGCTGCTGAGGCATCAGGTTCTATGGCATATTCGATACCTTGATAGCCAGTTGGGTTGATACGCCATGTATGTGTCCTTGTGGAATCACAATGACCACCAAAAGATTGCATAACAAGCTTTGTCATCTCGAGATACGGAAGTGAGACAAGGGTGCCCGTAAACTCAATCGTTAGTCCGTCTCGGGTGCATGGCCCTACCATTGCAAGTCCACTGGCAAATTGACTTGAGATATTGCCGGCCACCTGAGCGACACCACCTGTGCAGCCGGAGCTGTGAATCACAATAGGAGGGCAGCCGCCCTCGCTTCTTGTGTCAGCATTCACTCCAAGTTGTTGCATGGCCATCACGAGATCACCAATTGGGCGTTTGCGCATGCGAGGTGTTCCGTCTAATTGATACACACCATTGGCAAGTCCACACACAGCTGACAAGAAACGGATCGTAGTCCCACTTGCAGCACAATTAATATTTGCCGAGGTTGCTGGAATATTTCCTCCACAGCCATGAACATGTACATGCCCTCGTTTCCAATCGGCATCCAAGACTATGCCGAGGGCTTCAAGTCCTCTGACCATGACCTGAGTGTCTTGACTATCTAAGGCACCAGTCAGTTGACTTGTGCCGTCAGCCAATGCCGCGCACACAAGAGCACGGTTTGTAATACTCTTTGATCCTGGAGGACGAATTGTTCCTACAACGGGACCAGAGCAGCAAGGAATCTCAAGTTTGGTTGGTTTTGTTTGCACAGCTAGTTTCAGAGGTTTAATGATCCATGATTTATAAAAGCGTACGCTACTTATTTTCTAGGTACTATGCTGCAAAGAAAAGGACTGCGTGCAGGACTAACGAGAAACTGAAATAATGGATGTTTGGAGTGCGTAGAAATGAATATTGAAGGATATGACCTTAATGTACCTTCGCTTGTTCGTTTGGGGGTTGGAAAAATCTCTGAGCTGGGAGGTATTGTCTCCAATTACGGTTCTTCTGCATGGCTTGTTACTGGCACAAACAGTTTTGATGCAACCGGTGTCGCCGAGCGAGTGTCAGACAGCCTTGCTGGTTCTGGTGTCACTGCAAGAAAGATAGCATCGTCCAAGGGTGAGCCAACGGTAGATGATGTTGTTCGTGTCATGGCATCTCTGCCACCCCAGTACGAAGATATTGTCGTAGTAGCGATTGGTGGAGGAGCAACAATCGATCTTGCAAAAGCAGTGGCTGCGCTCGTCACCAATCTAAAAGAGGGTGAGATTCGAGAAGATATTGATTTGGGAGTCATTAACCGACTTGAGGGTGTCGGCCGGAACCTTTCAATCAAGAACGCGCCTCTTCCGGTTGTTGCTGTTCCGACCACAGCTGGCACTGGAGCGGAAGCTACACGCAATGCAGTCATTTCTTGTTCACGCCGAAGGTTCAAAAAGAGCATGAGGAGCCCAATGATGGTGCCTCGGGCCGCTCTGATCGATCCGCTCCTTTGTACGTCCTGTCCTAGAATGACAACGGTAGCTACTGGGATGGATGCGATTACTCAGTTGATTGAGTCTTTTATCTGCCGATTTGCACAGCCAATTCCTCAAGCGCTTGTTCTTGATGCTCTGCCGCGTGCGATACAAGCGTTGCCTCGCATTCTACGGGATTCACATGACCTCGAAGCTCGCACTGACATGAGTCACGCAGCCTTTGTTT
>CAXFJI010000281.1:0-4132 GCA_964003275.1 uncultured Planctomycetaceae bacterium | reverse complement strand
GCTTGCTCAGCATTTAGTTCTCCAAGATCGTTATTCGTCATATAGATCTCGCCTCGAAACTCTACCAATGAAGGAGGCTCATCAACCGTGAGGCGTAGCGGCACTTCTTTGATCGTGCGGACATTATGTGTAATGTCATCACCTTCAACCCCATTGCCACGAGTTGTTGCAAGTGTCAACAGTCCATGCTCATAAACCAAGGACACTGCCACACCATCGATTTTTAGCTCAAACACCCAATCAATCTTCTCTGATTCATGCCCGTCGTCATGAATGAGTTTTGACGTCCGTACTCCCCACTCGGATAGCTCTTTTGCGCTATAGGTATTATCGATTGATAGCATCGGCACACGATGTGTCACTGATCTCAATTCAGAGAGCGTTTCATCACCGATGCGCTGCGTAGGGCTGTCTGAAGAAACAAGTTGAGGGTATTGCTTCTCAAGGTCCTTAAGCCGTTCCATGAGAGCGTCATACTCCCTGTCACTTATTTCAGGATTGGCTGCTCCGTAATAAAGCTGGTCATGACGGCGAATCTGTTCGCGTAATGCTTTGATATCACGCTCTGTTTTGCTGCTCACGGTGACGGGGCCTCAGCATCGCGTATCGCTTCATTCGATTTCATAACTTGCTTCTTCCGTTGCCGGACGCCATCAAAATGATCTACTGCAACCGCTCCAAAGGTAGCCACAGCAAGCACTATAATTTCTATGATGAGAAGTGTTGTTCCATACTCATCCATTAATGTTTCCAATGCATGGGGAGGCATTGTTGGATCAGATGGCCGAATACCACGAAGTACTGAAAGACAATACATACACGCCGTGATCGTAAACAAAAATCCACCAATACCGAGAAGAACATAAAATGGATTTGCTTGTTTTCGCCTCATCTCATAATTATAGAGCGATTGGGTTTTGACACGAAAAAATTAATGGGTATGGTTTCACACGCAGAACGCCTTTAATACCGCCTATAAGGACTGATCTCCCCGAAAAGTGGGCACGATGCCTTCGCTACGCAGCAACGGCACGAGCAAGCTGACCATTCACAGCTGCAACGACATCAGCAACCTCGATACCCAGCATCGATTCTGTGTCTGTCTTACGATCTTCCCATGACGGCCGGAGATGCTCCGGTGGCTCAACAGTCACGTGCTGCGACCCATAAGGACCATTCCGCGAGGCAGGGACCGGTCCAAACAGCCCCACGCACGGAGTGCCAAGGGCTGCTGCAAGATGAAGTGGACCAGTATCACCTGAGATACATAAGCGTGAAAGACGGCAGACTTCACCAAGATCTTGGAGAGATGTTGGAGGGGCCATTCTTGCCGCTCCTTCAGAAGCAGCCACTATTTTTTCTGCCATTACTCGCTCTTCACTACCACCCCACACGACAAGTGATTGCAAGCCATGGATTTTCTGAATGTTCCGGGCAACAGCAGCAAAGCGTTCGAGTGGCCAGAGTTTTGATGTCCAACCAGCCCCCGGATTCAACACAATAGGAGGACGTTGAAATTGCATCTCTTCAAGCCACGCCTGAACACGACTCCGACTGACTGGCCATTCTGGCATTTGAAATTCGATTGACTCTGGACTAACCCCGAGTGGAGAAAGAAGCTCACAGTGGCGATCAACAACATGACTGGCGAGTGGACGAACTGATCGTGTGTAGGCCAACCACGACTGCTCCCTAGATTCTGGTTTCGAATAGCCGATTCGAATCCGAGCACCTGACAACATTGTTCCGACCATGCTTTTGAAAAGACCCTGCATATCAAAGGTCACATCGGCGTTATAGGAACGGACTTGCTGACGAAAGGCTGACACTGCCTTTGGAGATTTCAACCATCCCCTCTGAAGACGAAAAAGGTGATCGATAGCAGGATGCCCTGCCAAGACATCTGCTGCTCGCCCTTCAACAGCCCAACCTATTTTCGCATCAGGAAAGGATCGCTTGAGCGCCACCACAGCAGGCAACGCATGGAGAACATCCCCTATTGCAGATAGTTTCACAATAACAATAGAGCGAGGCGCATGCATCTCTGAAAACCTAAAAAATTGCCTTTGAAAGCACCCATCTCACACGAAAACAGGTCTTCATGACAAGGCCATTTTGATCGGTATTTCATTCGATGTTTCCTACAAGATCACACATCACTGCATGCGCAACAGCTTGTGGACAACTCCAGACAAGAAAAAACATTGACTCACGGACAACCTGTTCGGCGAGATGCCCATGAACAAACCCTGCACCTTTGCAGGCTACAAGGGCTGCCTGAGCCGCTCGTACAACAACACCATTTGCATCAGCACGAAGTTGATCTTGATCATCCTTTTCAAGACCCATGGTAGCCGCAACATGAAGACGTTCGATCAGACCCAACACTTCAGATGATAGTTGTTCAGCAATAGATCTAAGCTCACTCCTTTTGATTGACTCATTCCGAATGATTGCAATGCTTGCTTTGGCTGCACCCAATGCAAGTGCTGTTGTGGAAAGGCCTCCCGTGCGAGCTCCAGCTCCGTCCATAGGCGTGATGACTGATGTCGCTTTGACGCCATTTAGTCGGACAAGCGATGTCCGCGACCCTGAGAGGGCAAGCATCTGCATAGGTGGCTCGACAAAAAGACCCGGTGTTGAAGTCTCGATAACAAAAAACCGTTGACCATGGTCAGTCATTGCTCCAGTAACGATAGTATCAACTGAGTCAGCACCCGTAACCCATGGGCACACACCATTCAATTGCCATCCATTAGCGTCTTCATGCGCTACAAGAACCTTTTTCCCAAGATGCTGCCGGCTCGTCGTTAACTGGGAAATACCGATTGTTGTCAATGATCGCCCGTCAATGATGTCCGGCAACCATCTCGTACGGATATCGTTATCAGCCACGTTGATAATCCTGCATGCTGCAGCCCACTGCGAAACTGCAAGAGCCGTTGTCAGACAAGATTCTGCAATGGCTGTCAGAAAAAGGAGTTTTGCTAATTCAGCCCCCCCGGTACCACCTATATCAGACGGGAGAAAGCCTGCGAGCGAGCCTGACTTGGCGAGTTCTGCAAATCCCCCACTCTGCCAAGGGCCAATTCTCACTGTTTCCGTAGAAAGATCGCGAAGGGTAGCACACAATGTTTCAAGTTTTTCAGAATGAGGCGTATTTGCTTCTGGCGTGAACATGTTTTGTTTCTAGACTTGTCGTGCTTTCAAAACAACTGATTATACTGCAAGAACTTCTGGCAGATTACTTACTATCTCAAATCATGCCTGGAGGCAAAAACCATGAGCCAGACTCACCAGACCACCTCGAAAATGAAAGATGCGTCCCTCCAAAAAGTGAATCCGCCTCACAATGCAAACAATCGTTCTATTCATGGATCGGGGCCATTGCCTCTTCAGTTAGATGAATTGTCACCACAAAACCTTTACGACAAGTGCATGGCACTAGCCCGAAATCTGTGGTGGAGCTGGCATCCGGAGGTGACAAACCTCTTTCGTGATCTTGATCCCGTTCGTTGGCGTCAGCTCGATCACAATCCGATTGCTCTCCTCGCAGAGTTCACCCCAGAACAACTTGAAGCTCGAGCAGCTGAACTTGTGCTGTATAGTCGAATCAATCATGCCTATCGACAACTAAAGGCATATGTTGCAGCTGATTCAACATGGAGCAATATTCATGCTGGTGTGCTTGGATCGAAACCTGTTGTCTACTTCTCTGCTGAGTTTGGAATCCATGAATCTGTTCCTATCTACTCGGGTGGTCTAGGCGTACTTGCTGGAGATCATGTCAAAAGTTCGAGCGGCCTCGGCATTCCGCTGGTTGCTGTAGGGCTTTTCTACAATCAGGGATACTTTAGGCAACAACTCGATGTAAATGGATATCAAGACGAGGAGTACATTCCGAACCAAATTGATCTATTGCCTATTGAACCCGCGCTCAATGCTCAGCAAAGACAGATTCTTGTACAGGTCGATACTCGATCAGGTCCTATTTTTGCACAGGTCTGGCAAATGTCCGTGGGACGCGTGACTCTGTATCTTCTTGACTGTGATGTGGATGGTAACTCCCCAGAGGATCGAGAACTTACGAGCCGCCTGTACGGCGGAGACACCCGAACACGCATTCGGCAGG
>CAXFJI010000280.1:0-4139 GCA_964003275.1 uncultured Planctomycetaceae bacterium | reverse complement strand
ATTTGGTCCGTGCATTTTCAGACCGACACTGATCGCACCAGCAATGGAATGAAGCGAACATTGTGGAACAATCTGGGTGGAGACTGTCACCCCCCCACCATGTTGTGCTTTGACAAGTGTTTGAGCTGCTGCAATTCTCCCGGCCTGACAGGAAGCCGCAATGATTCCGTGATGCTCAAGAGAAGGGATCTCTGGAAGAGATACAAGTGCATTGAGGATAGCATGGATGCCCATGACCGTTTGTTCATCAGCATGATTGAGGAAACGTTTTGGTAGGGATGGGGCCGAAGGCGGGGTTGTCTTCCTAAGAGCGGAGATATTTGAGAGAGATGATGCGATCGCACCATGTGCAATGACATTCATCATGCATCTGTTTGACTGCTGACCTGCGTTGGACGAAAGACGAGGCATTGGGCTGTCACGCCGCCTTTTTGGCTTCCTTTGCGGCAATCTTTTTCTCTAGCGTATCAAGCAAGTTTCCAACAGTTTCAGTCGTTTCAAGGAGTTCTGTCTCGATTTGAATATCAAATTCACTTTCGATATGGAGGACAAGACCGGCCATATCGAGAGAATCAAGGTTGAGTCCCTCTCGAAGTGATGTTGCGTCATCGAGGGCTGGAAAGGTTTCGCCAGTCTCCTCTTCCAGCAGCTTGAGAACGATTGCTGAAAGTTCATTGCGATCCATGAAGACCACTCCTGTTTTCTCTATTCAATTCGATTAGTGTTGTCGCTTGTGTATAACACTACTTTTTGCGACACGAGGGTGAGAAGGTAGCGGATGCAGTCCAGTACGCGAAGGTCAAAACAAAGGGCTTTTTCGGCAGTTTTTCAACGGTTTTTGCCGGTGGGTGTGGCGGTGCTCTATGCCACAGTGTTGGTTTTGGCAACACATTATCCGAGGCCCCAAGAAATCTTAAAGCATTCAGTCTCCGACAAAACCCTCCATTTTTATGCGTACTTCATTCTTGGGATTTCGGTGGCGGTGGCATTTTTGTCATCCATTCGTCAGTCCTGGCGGAGTGTTGGTGGAATGATGATCGCTTTGTGTGCTTTTGCGGCACTCGATGAAATGACTCAACCACTGTTTAAGAGAAATGCTGAATTCCTCGATTGGATTGCTGATTGTGGTGGCATTGTGGTTGGAGTGATAGTCGTTGTCGTTACCAGTTTGGTGTTGGGGCTCGGAAATCAGCAAGATTGACAGAACGAAACCATTCTATTGTTTTCTCAAGACCGTCACGCAGTTGCACAGATGGCTGCCAATCCAAATGCTTTATGGCCAGGCTGATATCCGGTCGTCGACGTTCTGGGTCATCAACAGGAAGCGGCTTCTTGATAATCGTTGAAGATGAGCCAGTAAGTTCAAGGGTAAGATCAGCAAGTTGCTGAATTGTGAACTCACTTGGATTTCCAAGATTGACAGGCCCAATAAAATCATCAGATCCATTCATCATTCGTATGATGCCCTCTACAAGATCGTCTCGGTAGCAAAAGCTTCGAGTTTGGGATCCAGAACCAAAGAGCGTAATGTCTTCGCCAGCCAATGCCTGTCGAATAAAATTTGAAACGACACGACCATCAAAAGGATGCATTCGTGGACCATACGTATTGAATATTCTGACAATGCGAATATTGACCCCATTATGTCGGTGGTAGTCCATGAAGAGAGTTTCTGCAGCACGCTTTCCTTCGTCATAGCAGGCACGTGGACCGATTGGATTCACAGAACCTCGATAGCTCTCAGGTTGTGGATGAACTTCTGGATCTCCATAAACTTCACTTGTAGATGCTTGCAGTACTTTTGCTCTACAGCGGCGGGCCATGCCAAGTAAATTGATTGATCCCATGACGGACGTCTTCATCGTCTTTATTGGATTGAACTGGTAGTGACCTGGTGCAGCGGGACATGCAAGGTTGTAGATTTCATCTACCTCAAGCCACAGTGGATGAATGACATCATGTCGAAGCAATTCAAAATTGCCACAGCCGAGGAGGTGAGCCACATTGGTCTTCTGACTTGTGAAGAAATTATCAACACAAATGACATCATGGCCCATCTCGACAAGTCTGTCGCACAGGTGGCTGCCAAGGAAACCAGCTCCCCCAGCAACAAGAATCCTTTTCACTGATCCCATAGAAACTCCACTAGAATTGCCATCATCTTTTCAAATGGTACTGTATATCAAAGAAGTTTTTTTATTTTCTCAGGGGACTCACTATGTCGGACCGCCTTAATCGCCGAGATGTTCTTCAGTCCGCAGTTACAGGAAGTGTTGTTGCTGCTGGCATGGCAGCAGCTCCATCATCGATCTATGCTGCCGATGGACCTGCTGCCACCAAAGGCAATATTAAGCACTCAATCGTTCTTTGGTGCTTCAACGTCATGGGTGACCAATGGGACGTTGAGAAAACCTGCCAGGTAGCAAAACACTTGGGCGTGCATTCGATTGAATTGGTGAACCCTGAAGATTGGCCAACACTCAAGAAACATGGGCTCACATGTGCGATAGCACCAAACGGTATGCCAGGTGAACCATTTGTGAAGGGATACAATAATCCTGCATATCACGCAGAAGTCATTGATCGAACAAAAAAGATGATTGATGATTGTGCGGACAATGAGATTCCATCAGTGATTGGTTTTACAGGTTTCAAGTGGCGGAATGCTGAGGATCCAACAAGTGGTGAAATATCTCTTGAAGAAGGCGCTGATAATTGTGTAGAGGCGCTGAAAAAAGTTGCTCAGCATGCTGAGAAGCACGGCGTGACAGTGTGCATAGAACATCTCAACACACGAGATGATACACACCCAATGAAAGGGCACCCTGGTTATCAGGGTGACGATATTGATTACGTTGCTAACATCATCCGTCGCGTGGGGTCTGAACGCGTGAAGTTATTGTTCGATCTCTATCATGTACAAATCATGAATGGAGACCTGGTGCGGCGCCTTGGTGAATGCAAGGATGTCATTGGTCATATTCACACGGCTGGCAATCCAGGCCGAGGTGAACTGGATGACACTCAGGAGATAGCCTATCCGGCGACAATGAATAAGTTGATCGAGATTGGCTATACCGGTTGGGTGGGGCATGAGTTCATTCCTACCCGTGATCCTGAAACAGGGTTACGGGAAGCTGTGCTTTTGTGTGATGTATGAGAATAAGAATGGAGTAGTGGGTTATCGAGCTAATACAATTCGAAGATCGGCAACATTTGTTCCGGTCGGGCCAGTGTGTATAAGCGCCCCAGCCTGCTTGAAAAGGGAATAAGCATCACACGTGTTAAGTGAAGTGGTTATATCCAGATTATTTTTTTGAATAGTGTTGACACACGATGGGCTTGCGACAGCACCTGCGGCATCCGTTGGACCATCTTCACCGTCTGTGCCGATGCTTGCGATAAGTAAGTTCGTAGGCCATGTTGGGTTTGTTTTCAGAGTCTGGTCGATTGCCTTAAGAACGGTTTGCTGGTTGCGACCACCCAGGCCATGATCTGACGGTACGGTGACAGTCGATTCTCCACCTGTGATAATTGCATGTGGCTGGCCGGTTTGTTTCACGGCGGCAACAGCTTCTCGACCTGCGTCACTAAGAAAACGCCCAGTGATTTCCGCATCTGCTTCAGTTGGGATATCAAAGGGCATGACATTGTAGCCAAGTTGATGAGCTCTTAATGTCGCAGCATTTACAGCGGTTGTGTTGTCTCCAATAACGATATGCTCAACATGACATCCGGAAGAAGTCGTCCAGCATCCATTTTGCATTGTCGGAGATATACATGGGCCTGATGCAATGACCTGCAGATCATTGCCAATGACGTCTGACAGTACCAAGGCTATCAGCACTCCTGCACGGCACGTTCTTGCCAGCCCTCCCCCCTTTACAAGACTCATCCTAGTGCGCGACGCATTGAGTTGTGAGATTGTCGCTCCGGACTGTGACAACCGGAGGGTTTCACTGACGATATCCTGAAGGGAAAATTCAGGTCGTGGGGCAGTCAGAAGAGCTGATCCACCTCCTGTGAAAAGTGCTATGACAGCATCTTTTGGAGATAATCCAGAAACAGTTTTGAGCATCTCATGCGTTACTCGTATGACGTTCTGCGTTGGTACATTCTGGCCGGCTGGTCGCGTTTCT
>CAXFJI010000279.1:0-4148 GCA_964003275.1 uncultured Planctomycetaceae bacterium | reverse complement strand
ACCGATATGTGCCAGCCAATACGTCTGTCCATGGAGATGAAACAACATCGATGGACGTCTGGCCACGTTTATTTTGTATGAGTGGTGATGCGCCGTGCTGAAGAAGCAGCTTTACGAGATCCTGATGGCAAAAGAATGCCGCAATGAAAAGAGCGGTGTTACCATCCTGATTGGCAAGTGCGGTATCAGCGCCTCGTTCAAGGAGAAGTCTTGCAACTGCGGTCTTGCCGTAGATCGCTGCAACGGACAACGGTGTCTGGCCATTGCGGCCTTGGCGTTCGTTAACCGAGATGCCAGCGTCCAACATCCTTTTTACTTCCGCTGGCTTACCCTCACGCACAGCAGTGAAAATATCTCGGTACTCAGACGCCTTCGCTCGTGGTTGTATTGTTGCTGCCTTGGCAGGATCCAGATTCACACCTTGTGTCAAGCAGTAGAGTTTCGTGGCTGTACGAATAAGGAGGTTTTCGTCTGCTACGGCCGGGCATGCGAGGCAGAGTTCATCAAGGTCATTGAGTCCAATAATTTCAAACTCTGGCCCAGGCTTGATAACGTACGTGCATCCATCTTCACTCAAGCAGAATAGATGGTTGTTATACGCCCACGGTGATGCTGTAAAAGAACCATTCGGAGAAAAACGCTGCTTACCGTAGATCTCCTGACCGGTTGTTGCATGGTGACATGTGAAAAAGCCACGATCGTAGAGGGTGTACAGGTACTCACCGTATACGATCTGAGATGGGTTGTATGACGATGATGTGCCGTCATACCATGCGATAAAATCACTTGTATCAAAAGTATCTTGTGGGGTGATGTCACCATGGGCACCCGGCTTGATGGCAAATGTTGGTCGATGATTGTCTCCAACATAGCCGGAGGCGATATAACACAGGCCATGAGCGGTAAAGGGTGATGGAATGACAAGACTAGACATGCGTCCGTCAAACTCCCACAGCAGTTGTCCATCAAGTGAGTAGCTGCGATTTCGATTCAGCCCTGGAACGACAAGTTCTGTGCGAAGGGTATTCTGCCAGACCAAGGGTGTCGCCCACGATCGTTTTTCATTGCGTTTTCTTTTCCACAGTTGCTGTCCTGAAACCGCATCAAAGCTTGCAATAAATGAGTCTTCCAAGTTGTCATAGACGATAAATACCTGGCCATCATGGACCACCGGCGATGCGGCAGCGCCGTAATCCTGAAATGTCTTTTTCGGCTCGATGGGTTGTGACCATACCTTCTTGCCATCAAAGTCATAGCAGTAGAGCCCCAGATCACCGAAGAGCACATACAGCCTTTGGCCGTCAGTGGTTGGTGTTTCACTGGCGTAGGTGCTCTTGGGATGACGCGGTACGGAAGGCTGGCCGGCATGGGCTTGGTGTTTCCAGAGCACATCACCGCTTTTCAGGTCAAAGCAGTACACCAGCCATTGATGTATTCCCTTTGCTGGTTCTCGTACGCCCTGTCCCAGATACAGCCCCTTATTTGGTATTTGGATTGGTTTGTCGCTGACGACCGTGGTCAAAAAAACCTTGTCTCCTGAAACGATTGGATTTGACCATCCCCAGCCAGGGACGTCTGTCACCCACTTCACATTCCTAGTCGTTGTCCACGACAGTGGTAGATTGTCATGGTTTGCTGCAACACCCGTTGCATCCGGTCCACGAAATCGATTCCAGTCTCCAGCGATGGAGACATGTGCGAGTGTGCCGAGTAGAAACGTAAGAATGACGTTCGGGAAGGAGATATGTTGCATGTGATTTCTTCTAACCAGCGTTATTCATTTGATTGGTGTGTGAGAAATTAGCTGAGTTCGCAGGGGCTCAATGAAGTATGCCTGCTTCGTGTATCGTAACTAAATATAAGTCGCAGCAATTATGATAAATAGTGAAACGAGTTCGGTGATTCTAGGCGTTATGTGTAAGTTCCTAGAGTCGTTGTCTATTCTAATGAACCGATCACAATCATCGAGCGTGGCGCTGCACGACAGAAAGCCGAGGGCGTTAACACGATGCGAGGATGATCGCAAAGTATTGTCGGCACTGCGGATAAGTGGCTACATCTGCCGCACCGTGAAATCGCCCCGAGAGCTCATCCGCGTGTCGCTCCCATTTTGCAAACGTAAAACAGTACGCCCGACAGGACTCGAACCTGTGACCCTGGGATTAGAAATCCCATGCTCTATCCAACTGAGCTACGGGCGCTTTGACAAGAGAAATTCTACGCATGAATGAACTTTCCTGAAAGATAGGGTCCTGCAGGAGGATACGCGACTTAGAATCTCAGGATGCTAAAGATATCGCTGTAATCATCAGTCCAGTACACCAAGGAATCATCCAGCGGTTTATCGAGATACTCTTGGTCGGACGCCGCTGCAATCTCCTGTAAAAGTGTCAAGGTAGCAACAATCATCCACGTGCTTTCACTTTCTGCGTCATTGATGTACGCCGATTTGAGACCACGCTCTTTTGCCAGTCCATGGACGACAGGAGCCAGATCGAGGTGTCTGTTACTGACATGAATAGCAATCACTCCATTCTCAGCCAGGTGATCAAGATAGACAGAAAAAGCCTCACGAGTAAGAAGGTGAATAGGAATTGCATCTCCTGAAAAGACGTCTAAAACAAGCAGGTCAAATTCTTGGGGAGTTCCTCGGCTCAATTCATTCTCAAGCGCCAGCCTGGCATCTCCTTCAACAATGGTGCCTGAGGCTCCTCGCTTTTCGAGTAATTCCCAGAAGCTAAATACGTCTGGTGACGTTGCTATGTCAATCACAGCAGGATTGATCTCGTAGGCTCGAAAGGCATCTCCTTTTTTTGAATACGCTGCAATTGTCCCAACCCCAAGTCCGAGCATTCCAACCTTTCTGTTGGGACGATCGTCGAGGTATTTCATCACATAGCCCAAGCCAGATGATTGAATGTAATAACTGGTTGGTTCCTCCCTCTTTGCCTCATCGAGGTATTGCTCGCCATGTCGGATGGTGCCATTTCGTAGGCCGAGTTCAGGGCCTTGATCGCCCGCAAAGCCATACACCGAAAGAACACCGTAAAAGTTTCTCCTCAGGATGAAGGCATCTGAGGTAGTTTCCATGACTCCCCGCTGAAGAAAATGTGCAAAGCATGCAAATATGATCACGATGAGTGCCCATGCCCAAACAGGCTTCCCTCGATAGAGCTTTCCTTTTTTGTCTCGCAAGGCGACGCAGATAAAAATTCCCCAGCATGCAATGAGCACAAGTGGATATTCAAAATATTGCAAAAAGATCTGCGGGGCCAGAATACTGACAAAAAATCCCCCGAGAGCTCCCCCTGCTGATACCGCAAGATAAAAACCCGTTAGGTGATGCGACGATGGTTTTTGCCGGACAAGTTCACCATGACAAACCATACAGCCAGAGAAAAGTGCAATCAGATGAATGATCACGACGAGAGCAATGTTGCTGATCAATGAATCATTTGCATAAAGAATTGCACAGACGGTTGTGGATGCAAGCATTACTGCACCGAATCGGTTTCGGTGGTAGATGTTGAGATCACTGAAAGTCAAAATAAAAGATAGGAGATACACCGCCAGCGGCATAACCCAAAGAAATGGCACTACAGCTACGTTTTGAGACAGGTGATTGGTCATGGAAAGCAGGAGAATGGATCCGCAACTACTGAGCAATATCCATGTGGCATAGTGCTGCCATGAAGGGCGTGCTTCTGTAGGGGCAGCTTCCTGCACGGAATCTGTTGTTGTCTTTTTCTGATAAAGACGGACCGATGCGATACAACAGCACGTGATGAGGACCGCAACGCACGTGAAGAGAATAGCCCACATAAACGCTTGCCACTGCGTGCCTAATAATGGTTCGACAAGGAAAGGGTAGCTGAGTAAGGCTAAAAGGGAGCCCAGATTTGAAATCGCATAGAGCCAGTAGGGTGAACGAGAAGAGATTCGCTGCCACCACACTTGCGTCAGTGGTGCAGTCGTTGAGAGAAGAAAAAATTGAACCCCTACAGTTCGACTGAGGACCTCAAGAACATTCCATGTTGGATTGATATCAAGGCTGATTGTTTTTAATGAATCAGATGGATAGATCGGGAGGAGTAATACCGCGATTCCAATGACCATCACATGAATGCATGCCTGTACAACAAGAGAAA
>CAXFJI010000278.1:0-4183 GCA_964003275.1 uncultured Planctomycetaceae bacterium | reverse complement strand
CGGTCGAACTCCCGACAACAATTACAGAGGTGGCGTCACCGCCCTGGGGCGTGGCCACAACGTTGAAGCAATGAACATGTGGTTTGCAGGTGGTGGTGTCAAAAAGGGTTCCGTTGTTGGGGCGACAGATGAAATCGGTGCAGAGGCAGCAGAGGTCGTCCATCCAATTCGTGACGTTCATGTCACGCTGCTCCACCTTCTGGGTTTAGATGACAACAAACTTACCTACTTTCATGGGGGGCGCTATAAGCAGTTATCACAGTTTGGCGGAGAGGTCATTTCAGAACTCATTGCGTAGTCACCCGAGAACATCCTTGCCAGCAAACCGCTTCAATGCCCGTTTTTAATTTTTCGTTTGAGGTCAATGCTCCACAAAAGTCCGTTCGGGATTTTCATCACGATACCAGTGCACTCAAACGACTTACGCCTCCACCAACCATTGTGCAACTTCATTCCGTAGAGCCGTTGGCAGAAGGGTCAATCTCTGTGTTCACATTATGGATTGGTCCATTGCCATTACGCTGGACGGCCGTTCATCGCAATGTATCCGACGCGGGCTTTACTGATATTCAGACATCTGGACCAGCAAAGAAATGGGAACACACACACTCGTTTATTCCCATTTCTTCTACCACGACAAGAATTCAAGAACATATTGAATACGAACACAAGTCTGGCTTTTGGGGCGTTGTCACCAGAACTCTTTTTTCCTGGCCGAATCTGATGATTATGTTCACCTATCGGAAATGGGTTACCCGGTGGGCCCTGAAACATCGATCAACTCCTAAAGAACGTTCTTGATGCCCTCATTGGTTTCAACATCCCATGGACTCAAGCGAAGATGCCGACTGTGTGGATGGATTGACAGTTCCTCGGAGGTGATTGGTTGACGCGTGGACAGTTGTTGACGCGCGATGTCAATGGAAGCATCAGACGCATCCGCGTTTTCTGCACGACGTTGGGCGATCCGTGATAGGAGAAACTCGGCTGGAATATCAATTTCGAGCCATGTGACTGGTAGATTATGCTCAAGGGCCATTTGGGCGAGTATGGCGCGGTGGTGTCGTTCATGGTATGTCGCATCAACCACAACATCATACCCAGCATTCAGAACAGTCGATGCCAGCTCAGCAAGTCGTTGGTATACCCGAAGGTTCATTGCTTCTGAGTAGAGGTCTCTTCGTGTCTTTTCATCACGTGGGCGCTGCGTAGGGGCCATACCAGCGAGACGTTTCCGTTCAATATCACTTCGTAGCCGGACTGCGCCACAGGTATCGATCAACCGGCCAGCCAGCGTTGTTTTTCCAGATCCAGATACGCCCGTTGTTGCAAAACAGCGAGGTGAATGTCCTGCTGTGGAGCCTAAGGCTATGTTGAGATAGTGCTCACACTCATCATTTGTCTCGGTGATACTCGAATCACGATCACCGTGATTCAACTGTCTCCGCCGAATTGCTGCGACTGTCGCACGTACAACAGCCCGATAGGCCGTGTAGAGTGGAAGAAGTTGAAGGGAGCTATGATCGTTTGACGATTCGATCCAACTACTGATCACACGCGATGAGAAGTCACGCCGGCCGCGCGACTCCAGGTCCATGGCAAGAAACGCAATGTCACTTGCCGTATCAATCCAGCGGAGAGAATCATTGAACTCAATTCCATCAAAGGCAAGAAAGTGCTGGCCATCTCGCAGGACGTTTGCAAGGTGCAGATCACCATGGCATTCGCGTATTTTCTGATTGTCTCTCCGCTGTACAAATGTGTCCGTATGGTGTGTCACGCGTGCCTGAAACCATTCATTGAGCACCCCGATCATTGTGCGAAGGTCTGGTCGTATCTGATGCAGTTGGTGAAGGTTGAGGTCTACCGTGTGCAGAAACGTGGCTGAATTTCCCCATGGGCTACCTTTGTCTGCCGCCTCGAGCCTTTCCTGCATGTGAGCGATGTCACTGCCAAGCGTCTCGCAATCGCTGGCCGTGAGAGCCTGACGATCAAACAATGCATCAAGTTGATCTGCTCGATCAAACTGCTTCAACTGTACAGCCCAGTCCGTCGGCGGTCCCTCCCCACCAACAACAGCGTTTTCTGGTTGTCCCGTTATCGGAAGGACAGTTTGATACAGGTGTGGGGCAAATCGTTTGTTCAGACGTACTTCCTCTTCACAGAAATGCTTTCTTTTTTCCAGAGTTGAAAAGTCAAGAAACCCATAGTGGCACGGTTTCTTGACTTTATAGGCCAGATCGCCAGTAAGAAAAACCCAAGAGACATGTGTCTCAATGACCTCAATCGTTCCAGTGGTATGCCTGTATGCATCCGGAGATAGAAGTCGCTTGATAAGTGACGAGGTCTGTTTGTGTGTCACGATGTATAGAAAGAAACAACTGAAGCGGGATGTCCTGAGGAGCTCAAATGATAACCGATAGAAAAAAGCTAACGACGTTTCACAACACCATATTCGATTCGCTTGGACTGATCGGAATCGCCTCGAAGTGTGATAATCATTGGAATGTGGAGAGCGGTCAGTCGAAAGCGAAGCGTTTTGGTGATCAAAGACTCTCCGGCATCGCCATTGGTGTTGTGTTTGAGGTAGAGTTGTGTCTGTCCTGGGTAACTTCTTGTCACAATACCATTCCAGTACAGGACAAATTCATGCATTTTCTGGCTACCCCGATACTCAACATCAATCGACAGTATGTCATCGTCAATCTCTGCCGTGATGAGTCTGAATGGCTCAGATGGGATCTCATTGATCCGTCTATTCGGTGGTATTTTATTTATTTCCTGAATCATCGTATCTATTTGTTCACTCCCAATGCTCATGAGGGACGATGCGATGACGATGGCTGTCATATACAGACCGACACAAGTAAATCTCATAACCATTGCAATGCCTCGTATAACGGGTAGTGGGGAAACATTGGCCTACGACGGTTTCGCGTCGGATGAGCGGCGATCTTTCTTCTGAGGGTCACGGTTTCCCGGTCGCTTCTTGGCCTGTCGTTTTTCGTTTTGACGGGTTGTCGCGAGTTCTTCGGTCGGAAGCCCGTGATCGCCTTGCTGTTGCATCCAACCCTTCAGTTCCGCAGAAAGTCTGGATTTGATCTCTGCAAACGCAGGATCCTTCGCAAGATTGTGTGTTTCCAATGGGTCGGATTGAAGGTCATAGAGTTCTTCTTCTGGACGATGAGAAAGCCACGTAACTCGTTGAGCGAGCATGGGGTCGTTGGCAGCATCCTTTTTCCAGGATGTGAACGGTTCCCCTTTATGAATGCCGCCGATGCTGTAGGTGTTGCTCGAAGCAAGATTCCGGATGAACTTAAAGCGTTTATCACGAACAGCGCGCATCGGGTAGGGCTCGAGATAGCCGTTGATACCAACGGTCGTATGCTCTGCGAAGACATATGAATGGAGCTCCTCCTGCTCACCCAGGAGCACTTTGAGAAAACTCGTACCGTCAAATCCGCGGTTTCCAAATGCATCTGGGCAATTCGGGTCGATCGTCTCAGGATTGATGCCAGCAGCCTCGAGAAGCGTCGGCGCAACATCTGCATATTGCATCAGGGCCTCGGTCTGGCTGCCAGCAGCGATTTTGCCCGGCCAACGCACAAGGCCAGACACCCGAATGCCGTTGTCATACAGACTCCATTTACCACCATACGGAAGCCCACTTCCTTGCTCACTGAGAAAGATCACAACGGTATGATCCTCTTGTCCCGATTCCTCGACCATCTTGAGGAGCGCCCCGACCTGTTGATCGAGTTGAGTGATTTCACCGTAGTACTTGGCAAGAATGGAACGTGTCATTGGGTTATCGTGAAGATACCTGGGTACTGAAATGGCATCAGCATCATAGGTCGGACCACGTGTGTACGGACCGTGAGGATCATTCGATGCAAATACAAGCAGCCATGGCTGGTCTGGTTTTCGCCCTACAAACTGCGTGGTCTGCGCGAGGTCAACTCCTTGGATGTATTCATAAGGAAAAGAGGCCTGTGGTCCAATGTGCCCTTTATTTTGAAGGGCAACTCGATAGCCTGCCTCTTTCAAATGAGTAAAGATACTTTTTGTTCCCTCATAGACCCGCGTGTGGTTTGGATACGCACCACTTCGAACCGGATTGAGACCCGTATAGAGCGCATGTCGACATGGTGAGCACATAGATGCTGGAGTAAACATTGCCTTG
>CAXFJI010000277.1:0-4197 GCA_964003275.1 uncultured Planctomycetaceae bacterium | reverse complement strand
TCCAATATTGCTGCAGTCGATCGTGTATGTTCTGATAAAGCGAATCAGTTCGTTTAAGGGCGCCTGTATGCACGTCGTGATGATGCGTTTCTTTTCGCTTGATAGCAAGCTATGGCATCATGCGGTCAATTGAGAGTTTTTTGACATCAATTTCAAATGTTCCAATATCTTGTGGTTCTTTTGAATCAATAATTTCGCATGTCAGCGACTCATCATTCGGTACGGCAAAACGATTCTTGAGGCGATCCTTCGGCGTCGGATCTAAAAGTGTCTTTTGTGGCGGTGCCCACCTGAAAGTCATTGCGTAGTTGCCGGCGGGCGCACCGTCGTCTGTTTCGTATGTGGTCAGTTGAAAGAGGCCGTCTTGGTCTGAAGTCCCAGATGGTCGAAATGGGTCTCCTTCAGAAATAATTTGAGAAGAATGCAGCGTAACGCGAACGCCTGCTGCTGGAGCACCATCCTTCGTCAGAAGACGGCCAGTCACTGGGTATGTGACGTTTGGATAGTCTGTTTGGCTACAGCCAAGTGGCAGTACAAAAACAAAAAGCAATAAGAGCCTAGACACAATAAATCTATGACCGTCATTCAGGGGTATTGACTGAATCAGTCACCACCATTTCGTGTAATGGAACCGACAAGCGCTTCAATATCGATATTTTCATTGATGAACCGAACCGAGCCATCAACGAAAGCGGCATTTGCCCCACTCGGGTGAAATGAATAGAGTCCATGGTCATTGCTGCAATTCACGCCACATGCACCTGGTCCAGATGTGCCATCAGGTATGCTTCCAAGAAATTTCGTTCCACTCGTTGTCGCATCAGCCCAACCACCAAGTCCACCAACATTTCCTGGGATTTGGGATTCAGTACTCTTTCCATTCCTCCACACGGTATCCTTGCCGGCAATCTCAGCTAAAAGAATCGTATGGGACGTTCCATCCACAATTTCTGCGTAGCTTGTTGTGTCATCCGCTTCGAGACAACCCGCACGTTGGTCGTCTGTGGTGGTTTTGCCAAGATAGACCATGAGTTCTTCGGTGACTCGTGCGATCGGTGACATGTCTGAAACGTAGGCAGTCCAAGTAACACCATACGCAGCCAATGTGTAGGTATAGGGGCCAGTTGGATCAGGGCTTGAAGGGCAAAGGAAATCCTCGATGCGAGTGTTGGAGACAGTTTGATTTTGAATGCCGTATGCGAGGTTGTCATATGAAAACGGCGCATCAAAAGAGTACTGATCGTAGAGAGCATTTTGCTCAATAAATGGCAATATGAATGGCCCCCAGCCACACGTCTTGGTTGGGTCTTGGATCATCCGAGGGGCAAATTCATTATTGTTCGCTGACGCTTGATTTGAATACGCAAGCGCTACTTGTTTGAATTTGTTTTGACAATTGATCCGGCGTGCTGCTTCTCGAGCCTGCTGGACAGCAGGTAGCAATAAACCAATAAGGACGCCAATAATTGCAATGACAACTAACAGTTCAACAAGTGTGAAGCCTTTTTTCATGACGTCGTACCAAGAATACAGGAAGAGGTAGATGGCAAGAGTGCCAAAAAATATTTCTATATTGTAACTGAAAATTGTTCCTTCTTACAGAAGTTATTCTGCAAGGCGTGTGTGAGCCGATGCACAGCTAGAAAAATTGTGCAACAGGTAGCACGATGATGCAGCATAAGAGAGTCGGCGAAGGCAATACTGCTGCTTGGGCCATAATCGATGACATCTGGTGGAGAAAGAGTCAGTGCACTTTTTGAAAAAGCCAAATCATGTGTTCGGCAGGTCGATTTCTTGGTGGACCTAAATCCCAGCATTTGGTGATCCTGCTGTTCATTGAATCCATTCCAGTACCTGTTGTACGACGAGTTGTTGAGCCTCGTCCCATGTCATGGAGGGTGACCCAGCACTACCCGAAACCTGCTTGAACCCGTGGCCGGCATTTTTGACTTTGACCAATGTCACATCAATGCCTTTCGCTTTGGCAAGTTCATATAAATGCGTAGACAATGCGATGGGCACGACAGGGTCGGTATCACCATGCACCAACAGGATAGGTGGGCTATCAGCTTTCAAATATTGATCAGCGCTGATTAGTTTCTTTATTTCTTCAGCACTCATGCCATGTGATGGTTTGAACAGCATCGCACCTTTTGATTCACTCCGCCCCGGAAATCTCTCGAGCCGTTTTTGCCAAAGTTCTGGAACGAGGAAGGTGGTGGCACCATAGAACGAGATTGCACCGATCACCGTGTGTGCGGTTTCCGTTCCAGCATTCTCACCGGGCAGAAAGTCACTATTTGTTAATGCCGTAACCAGTGCTTTGGAACCCCCGGCAGAAGTCCCCCACGTGATGAACTTGTGTGGGTCGATCTCGTATCGATCAGAATTTTTCGCCAGGAATCGCAATGCATCTTTGCAGTCCTCGAATAGTTGATGGAATGCCAACTCTTCCCCAGTACCAAAGACCCTGTAGTCAATGGTGGCCACTGCAATACCCGATGCTGTCAGTTCTTTAAGGATCAACGAACTTTTATTATAGATAGCGTTTTTCGTACCACCGGTGTTGCCGCCACCATGGATATAGATGAAAAGCGGGGCTCGTTCGTACACCTTTGTTTTGGGGTAAATGAAGTCAAGTCGGTTTCGCTGTTGTTTCGTGTTTTTTCGATACGCAATATCCAGTTCACCTGTGAGGCCGAGCTGTTGGAGAACTGCATCTGCACTTTGGTTATTCGTTCCGGAGCGGCTTGCTGAACTCGGCCGTTGCTTCCGGCCTCTTTGTGAGGCCTTTTGAATCAGATCCTGTTTTTCAGTTTCTGAAAGCACGCCGTCACCATTCTGATCGGCCTGCGGATACCGTTGAATCATGCGTTGGCTTACAAAAGCCTCTTCCTCCTCAGAAAGCACACCGTCGTTGTTCCTGTCTGCCTGAGGGAAGGATCGAAGAATTCTTTCTGCAAATGTGTCTTCTGCCTTCACAAAAGGCACTCGACAAACAAGGCAACACACCATAACAATCGGGATACAACAAGAACGCTTTTTCATGAGACAACCGAGAGAGAACCGAGGAATCCTGAGATAACACATGCAGAAGTGGTCATGCATGTATTAAACGGCACATAAACTATTTTGTTTCGCGATGAAACAGATGTGAAGACGAGAAAAATCTCTCATCACTATGTGTTACTCAGATAAAAAGGGAGGTCGAGCGTATCCATCCTGAAATACACTCGTGTGTTCAAGCAGGAAATTCCTTTAAAATCAGCATGAAGTTGCCCACGTGTGCACAAGCCCCTTCAGTTTCTTCACCACTCCAGAATGGTGCAAAAAAGTTTGATTACTCAGGCATCTGTGAAGAGTGATGTTCGACAATCATCCAGCGTTGACCATTCCATCGGTAAACAAAAGTAAATCGTGCAGAGACGGAATTGCCATCTTTGAAAGTGAAGGTGTAGATTCCTGAGTTTATAGCCATTTGGCCAAAGGTCCGAACATTTCCTTCGTCAATTTTTCCTGCCGGACCGTTTGCTAGGAAGCGAACAAAATAGTCTTCAATTTCGTTGTGATTATGCCGAACGTTATTGGACAACGTTGGTAGTAGAATGCCGTTGCTTTCGTAGAGAGCCGTTACCTTTTTGGGATCACCCGTCTGAATCGCAGCATTCCACTCATCGAATAAAGCAGTGATCTCATTCTGGCTCATGTCACATCTCCTCAGTGCAAGTGATGAGGCGATTGCCTCATGTGTCATTCCTACAAGTCGTACTCGATCTTAACGAAGGTCAGCATTAATCATTTTTTAGCAACGCACACCAATGGTGAAAGCTGTTTTTCATGAACGAAAATGCCACAGAAATCCCTGAGTTGGGAGTGCAACCTTTCTCGTGATATTGTTTTTGATGTGGTCGCCTTTGGTCAAGTGTGGTGTTTGTGATCGCTGAACGACACAATAAAATTCTTAGCGTTGTTTACGCCCATCCCCAACCACAGACATGCCCCAGAAATGTGCCGAGTAGATGTCACCGTGTGGAGTATTCTTCGGCTTTTATCCACACGTTGAAGACGCGTTCGAGAGTCCGTTTTTTATGTTTCGTTCAAGAGCACGCTATCGAATGATGCGGGGCTGGAGATGATGCGTCAGTCATCGCCGGGCACATCGATGACCACAATCCGTCCGAAGACATTCTCATCAAC